>JBHHVI010000001.1:0-95529 GCA_046754225.1 Thermodesulfobacteriota bacterium
CATCCCTGAAAAAAATCGGGCGGTTATCAATTCACGGATATTATAAATTAAAAAAATGGTCGGGGCGAGAGGATTCGAACCTCCGGCCCCCTGCTCCCAAAGCAGGTGCGCTACCGGACTGCGCCACGCCCCGAATATTTTTTACGGCCCTCAACTAAAAAACTTTACCGCCTAATAACAACAAACCTCAAAGATGAAAATTAGCACACCCCCCTTTTCTTTTCAAGTTTTAGCGTAAAAAGACCTCCCTGAAGAGGCGCATCCAACAAAAAATCCATTTCCCGGGCCTCAAAGGACCCCCATCATATTAAAAAACCCCTTTTTCAACCACATAAAAACCCCCTCATAATTTCCTTGACACACCCCTTATTTTTGTATACTGTATACAATACCGACCTAATTTTAAAGCTCCACTCCGCCCGCCCTTCAAAACCGCGCGGGAAAGGCCCTGTAAGGCCGCATAAATAAAGGGTTTTTTTATTCTGCAACCTCTCACCCGTTAAGGAGGTCCAATGGCCCGTAAAAAGATAACCGTTGTCGGAGCAGGTCACGTGGGCGCAACTACGGCCCTGTGGCTCGCCACAAGGGAACTTGGCGACGTGGTGCTCATCGACGTAGTGGAAGGCATCGCCGCGGGAAAGGCCCTCGACCTTATGGAGGCCTCGCCTATCGTGGGTTTTGATTCATCCGTAACAGGCACGACCGATTATAAGGATACGGACAATTCCGACCTCGTCATCATCACGGCGGGGCTGGCGAGAAAACCGGGCATGTCCCGGAGCGACCTCATCGACAAAAACAAGGTCATAGTACGGGACGTCACCAAAAATATCATCAAACACTCCCCCGAAGCGATTATCCTCGTCGTCACAAACCCCCTTGACGTTATGGTCTACGAGACCTGGGAGGAGAGCGGACTGGCCCCCCATAAGGTAATCGGCCTTTCCGGGGCGCTCGACAGCTCAAGGATGCGCGCCTTTATCGCCATGGAACTGAACGTCTCGGTGGAGGACGTGCAGGCCATGGTCCTCGGAGGCCACGCCGACGAGATGGTCCCCCTCATAAATTATTCGACCGTCGGCGGCATACCAATATCCCAGTTTTTAAGCAAAGAAAAAATAGACGCCATAATCGAGAGGACCCGTAAGGGCGGAGGCGAGATAGTGGCCCTCTTAAAGACCGGGAGCGCCTATTACGCCCCCTCGGCCTCGGTCTCGGAGATGGCCGAGTCGATACTGAAGGACAAGAAGAGGATAATCCCCTGCGCGGCCTACCTTGACGGCGAGTACGGCATGAAGGACCTCTTTATCGGCGTGCCCGTAAAGCTCGGCGCCAAAGGCGTGGAGGAGGTCATAGAACTGGAACTCGACTCTGACCAGAAGGAGGCCTTTAACGCCTCGGCCGACGCCATAAGAAAATTAATCGGAAAACTCTGACCATGAGAAAGATTTTAACAAAAGATATTACTGAAAAGGTAAAGAGCCTCTGCATAGAGGCGGCCTGTAACCTCGGTAAAGACGCGGCCCTCGCCCTTGAAGGGGCGCGCGAGCGTGAAGAGTCCCCTCTCGGCAAAGAGGTACTATCGCAGATTATAAAGAACTACGAGATAGCGGCGGCGGAAAATGTCCCCATGTGCCAGGACACGGGCATCACCGTCGTATTCGTCGAGATGGGGCGCGAGGTGGAACTCGACGGCTCCCTTACCGGGGCCATAAACGAAGGCGTGAGGCAGGGATATAAAGAAGGCTTTTTGAGAAAGTCCGTCTGCGACCCCTTTACGAGAAAGAACACAAAGGACAACACCCCGGCCATAATCCATACGGAGATTGTGGAGGGGGATAAACTCAGGATAAGGCTCGCCCCCAAGGGCGGTGGAAGCGAGAACATGAGCGGTCTTAAGATGCTCAAGCCCTCGGACGGCATAGAGGGGATAAAGGCATTCGTCATAAAGACAATAACCGAGGGCGGAGGCAACCCCTGCCCGCCCATCGTTGTGGGCGTGGGCATAGGCGGGGACTTCGAGAAATCCGCCATACTCGCCAAGAAGGCGGTCATAAGGCCCCTCGGGGAGAAGAGCCCCAACGCCGACGCGGCGAAGCTCGAAGAGGATTTACTCAATGAGATAAATAGATCAGGCATCGGCCCCATGGGTTTCGGCGGAACTCAAACGGCCCTGGCCGTCCATGTGGAGAGCCACCCCTGCCACATAGCGAGCCTGCCCGTGGCCATAAACATACAGTGCCACGCCGACAGGCACAAGGAGGCGGTTATATAAAATGACTGAAAAGACGATAAGGCTGACCCCGCCCCTGACCGACGAAGTAGTCGAGGCCCTCAATGCCGGCGACAACGTCCTTATAACGGGCGTAGTCTATACGGCGCGCGACGCGGCGCATAAGAGGTTTATCGAGCTCCTCGACAGGGGCGAAAAACTGCCTTTTGAGATAAAGGGGCAGATTATGTACTACGTGGGGCCCACCCCGGCAAAACCGGGGCGCGCCATAGGTTCGGCGGGCCCCACGACAAGCGGAAGGATGGACGCCTACACCCCGAGGCTCCTCGAACTCGGTCTCAAGGCCACCATAGGCAAGGGCCTGAGGAACGCCGAGGTAAAGGAGGCGATGAAAAAATATAAGGCCGTATACCTCGCGGCCGTGGGAGGAGCGGCGGCCCTCATATCGAGGAGCATAAAAAAGGCCGAGGTTATCGCCTACGACGACCTCGGCGCCGAGGCCGTCAGGAGGCTCGAAGTGGAGGACTTCCCGGCAATAGTGGTAAACGACACCAGAGGCGGGGACCTCTTCAAGACGGGCGTAGAGAAATACAGGAGGACCGGTTGAAGATAAAATTATCCAAAGATGACATCGACTCCACCCTTATACAATACCTCGAAAGGGCAAGCGGCGAGGACTTCAAAAAGTGCTACCAGTGCGGGAACTGCTCCGGCGGATGCCCCGTGTCGTTCGCGATGGAGATACCGCCGAGCCAGATTATAAGGTTCCTGCAATTGGGCCGGGTGGACAAGGTGGCCGACGCCAACTCCATGTGGATTTGCGTGGGTTGCCTCCAGTGCTATTCAAGGTGCCCCAAGGGCGTAAGCGTCGCCAACACACTCGAGGCCATGAGGCAACTCGTCCTGAGGAAAGGGGTTGACCACGACAACATTGAAAAACTCCCCTTCCCTTTCTTGAAGGAGGCGCCGCAGCAGGCCATAGTATGCGGCTTCAGAAAGTTCGTGAGTTGATTGTTTAATTAAAAATACGGTCAATCATGCTTAAGATACCTTATTATCCGGGATGCACTTTAAATACAGTAGCAAAGGGGTTCGACCTCTCGGCAAAGGAGTCGGCGCGGGCCGTGGGTTTTGAGATAGAGGACCTCGGCCAGTGGAACTGCTGTGGGGCGACCTTCCCCCTTACCCCAGATAACCTCATAGCGTTAAGCGCCCCGGCCAAGGTCCTGGCCAACGCAAGCAGGGAGGGGGACACCCTCACCACATTGTGCTCGGTCTGCTATAACGTCCTCAAGCGCACCAACAGGGTCGTAAGGGAGGATAAGGAAAAAAGAGAGGTCATAAACGGCTTTATGGAGGAGGAGTACGACGGGGCCGTAGAGGTCGTCCACTACCTCGAGGTCTTAAGGGACACCGTGGGCTTTGAAAAGGTAAAGGAGGCCGTAAAGAGGCCGCTTACGGGCCTCAAGATAGGAGCCTACTACGGGTGCATGCTGCTCCGCCCCTTTGAGGATATGGGCATAGACAACGCCGAGTCTCCGACGATTATAGAGGACCTCTTTGGGGCCCTCGGCGCCGAGCCCGTAATATTCCCCAACAGTATCGAGTGCTGCGGAGCGCACCTCGCCATGGACAATAATGAGATAGTAGAGAGGCTTTCGGGCAACGTCCTCACTTCGGCGGTGGAAAACGGCGCCGAAGCCGTTGTCACGAGCTGTCCCCTCTGCCAGTATAACCTTGAGAAGAGCCAGTCGCCGTTGACGGCGGAGAAAGCCGGGATAGCGCCCGTCCCTGTAGTGTACTTCACCCAGATACTCGGGTTTGCTCTCGGCCAGGATATCGAAAAGCTCGGTTTTGAGGATAATAAGTGGAGCATCAAGCCGCTTCTTAAGGAAAAAGGGCTGTTGTAAAATCGACTGAACCACCACGCCGGGGTAATAAAACAAACTCAAGATGAGGCGCACCCCGGGGCGGAGAATGTGGCCGCTAAAAAAATTTAAGATAGTTTTTTCCGTTAATAAAAGAGGTTCGCCATGCCAAGGATAGGTGTTTTTGTATGCCAGTGCGGCAATAATATCGCCGAGACGGTGGACACGGAGAAGGTGGCCGAGGAGATAAAAAAGCTGCCCGGCGTGGTATACACCACCGACGCCAAGTTCATGTGCTCTTCGCCGGGCCAGGAGATGCTCAAGGAGGCGATAAAGAAGAACCGCCTCGACGGGATTATAGTATCGGCCTGCTCGCCCCACATGCACGAAAAGACCTTCAGAAAGGCATGCGAGGGGTGCGGGCTTAACCCCTACATGTGCGAGATAACGAACATCCGCGAGCAGTGCTCATGGGTGCATAAGGACAAGACAAAAAAGACTGGCACGGTAAAGAGCATAGATCTCACGAGGATGACGCTCCAGAGGCTCAAGAAGAACCAGCCCCTTAAGAAGATAAAGATACCCGTAAACAAGACCGCCCTTGTAATAGGCGGCGGGGTGGCCGGCGTCCAGGCGGCCCTCGATATAGCCGAAGGCGGCCGGGAGGTCATTCTCGTGGAGAAAGAGCCCTCCATAGGGGGCAACATGGCGCGCCTCTCCGAAACCTTCCCCACCATGGACTGCTCGCAGTGCATCCTCACGCCAAAGATGGTGGAGGCAGAGCTCCATGACAGGATAAGGATTCTCTCTTACTCCGAGGTGGAGAAGATAGACGGCTACATAGGCAACTTCACCGTCCAGATAAGGAAGAAGGCCCGCTACGTCATCGAAGACCTCTGCACGGGTTGCGGCGAGTGCTGGGAAAAATGCCCCTTCAAGGTAAAGAGCGAGTTCGAGATGGGGCTTAACGTCAGGAAGGTCATCTACACCCCCTTCCCCCAGTCCGTGCCGAACATTCCCGTCATAGACGCGCCCAACTGCGCCATGATACAGAAGGGCAAGTGCGGCGTATGCGCCAAGGTCTGCGGCCCCAAATGCATAGACTTCAAGCAGGAGGACACGATACTGACGGAAAACGTGGGGGCCATAGTCGTCGCCACTGGCTACGACCTCATGCCCAACGAGAGATTCGGCGAGTACGGTTACGGCCGCATAAAAGACGTTATAAACGGCCTTCAGTTCGAGAGGCTCGCATCGAGTTCCGGCCCCACGGGCGGTGAGATACGGAGGCCCTCGGACGGAGAGGTCCCAAAGAACGTGGTCTTCATCCAGTGCGTGGGCTCCAGGGACGAGAAAAAGGGCGTAAGTTACTGCTCCAAGATATGCTGCATGTACACCGCCAAGCATACCATGCTCTACAAGCACAAGGTCCACGACGGCCAGTCCTATGTCTTTTACATGGACATACGCTCCGGCGGCAAGCGCTACGAGGAGTTCGTTCGCGGCGCCATAGAAGAGGAAGGGGCCATGTACTTAAGGGGCCGGGTTTCCAGGGTCTACGAGAAGAGCGGCAAAGTTGTCGTCCAGGGCGCGGATACACTCAGCGACTCTCAGGTGGAGATAGAGGCGGACATGGTCGTCCTCGCCACGGCCCTCGTATCGAGGCCGGGCGCCGACACGCTGGCCCAGAAACTGGGCATCGGATACGACAAGCATCAGTTTTACAACGAATACCATCCCAAGTTGAAGCCGGTGGAGACGGTAACGGCGGGCATATACCTCGCCGGCACCTGCATGGGGCCCATGGATATACCCGAGAGCGTGGCGCAGGGCAGCGCCACGGCGAGCAAGGTCCTCGCCCTCTTCAGCGCCGACGAGATGGCGAGAGAGCCCATTACGGCCCTTGTGAACGAGCAGACCTGCAACGCCTGCTGGGACTGCGTCGTCGCCTGCCCCTACACGGCCATTGAAAAGACAGAAGTAAAGGACAGGCAGGGTAACGTCATAAGGATGCTCGCCCATGTGAACGAGGGGGTCTGCACGGGGTGCGGCACATGCGTCTGCGCCTGCAGGAGCAAGGCCATAGACCTGAAGGGCTACACCGACGAACAGGTCTACGAGGCGTTGGCGGCCTTTTAAGGGGCCTGCTACGAATGCTGAATAAAAAACGGGATTAATAAAAAATGGCTACAGATAAAATAACGGAAGAAAAGGCGGCTGAGCCCGCCGAGGGCTTTGAGCCGAAGATAATGGCCTTTGTCTGCAACTGGTGCACCTATGCCGGGGCGGACCTCGCCGGGACTTCAAGGATGGAGTACAGGCCCAACGTCAGGATAGTAAAACTACCATGCACGGGGAGAATTGACCCGCTATTTATTATAAAGGCCTTTGAGAACGGGGCCGACGGCGTGCTCGTGTCAGGATGCCACCCCGGGGACTGCCACTACACAGCCGGGAACTACCACGCCCGGAGGCGCTGGATAGCCTTCAGGAGCTTAATGGAATTCACAGGCATAGACATGAAGAGGCTCCACTTCTCATGGATATCGGCCTCTGAGGCGATAAAATGGGTGGACCTCATAAATAACGTCACCGACGAAGTAAAGAAACTGGGGCCCTTCATGGAGTATAAGGGGCTGAGGGAATAACATGGATATGGAAGATACCTTAAGAAAAAAGGCCGCCGAACTACTCGCCTCCGGTGAGGTAAAGGTCGTAATAGGATACGGGTGGAACAGGAATAAGACTTACGTGACGCCCGTCTTCATCACAAAGCCCGAGGAAACGGGCAAACTCGTCTTCAACGCGCTTTGCGTCAACAACCTCTCCGTCTATCTTACGCGGAAGTACAAGGACATCCAGGCCATGGGAAGGCCCGCAATAGTCGCCAAGGGGTGCGACATAAAGAACATCGCAGTCCTTATCTCCGAAAGCCAGGTAAAGAGAGAGGACGTCTATATCATAGGCATGACCTGCACAGGCGTCGCATACAAGCAGGAACTCCTGAAGGGGGCCAAGGGGGAGCTCGCCCCTGAGATAATGCCCGTAAAATGCCATAACTGCGACGTACGTAACCCCCACGTGACGGACTTCGTCGTGGGCGAGAAGGTCGACTTCACGCCTCCCGAAGAGCCCGCGGGCATGGTATTCGACAAGATAAAGGAGCTGGACAAGATGGACACGGCCGGGCGCTGGTCCTTCTGGATGGAGGAGTTCACGAGGTGCATAAAATGCTACGCATGCAGGCAGGTCTGCTCGCTCTGCTACTGCGAGAGGTGCATCACCGAGAAGAACATGCCCCAGTGGGTGGAGACGAGCGCGCACCCCAGGGGCAACCTCTCATGGAACCTGATACGGGCCATGCATCTGGCCGGCAGATGCACATTCTGCGGGGAGTGCGAGAGGGCCTGTCCGGCCAACATAAAACTGAACCTCGTGAACCAGAAACTTGTCCTCACCGTAAAGGACGCCTTTGATTACAGTTCGGGAATGGACGAAAAGATCCACCCGCCCATGATAGTCTACAGCCCCGACGACACTGATAACTTTATAAAGTAAGAGCTAACCCTTATAGAGACCTTATAGAGATAATGACCGAAAAGATATTAAAGAAAGCGGATATAGATAAACTCCGCGCCTCCGTGACAGGTTCGGGGGGAGTATTTGTCGCCCCCGCCGTAAAGGCGCGCCAGGTGGTCTATAAAGAGATAACCGGCGCCGGGGATATGGCAGGGCAGTACATAATCCCCGAGAACTCCTACAAGGAGGTAGTATTCCCGCAGACGGAGGTGGTGGCACGGTTCGCCATCAATAAGGACGGAATAGACCTCGCCGGCACTCAGCTCTCCCCGCCCGATACCGTCGTCTTCGGTGCGAGGCCCTGCGAGGCGGCGAGTCTTAAGTCCCTGAAGAGCGTCTTCACCTGGGACTTTATCGACGAGTTCTACACGAGGCGGGAAGAGAAACTCGTTGTAATAACCATAGGCTGCGTCAAGGCCGACGAGGAGTGTTTCTGCACCACCGTGGAGCTGTCGCCTGAGACGACTGACGGGGCCGATATCTATTTGAGAGAGGATGAAAAAGGGGATTTTTTAGCGAAAGCCGTAACCGACACGGGCAAGGCCTTCCTTGAAAAGCACGGAGACGTCTTCACCGATAAACCGAAAGCAAAAGCGAAGCTGAAGGACCTCATAATGCCCGAGAGGATAGAAGGCGTTGACCATGAGAAGATAAGCGCCTGGCTCGCCGACAAAGAGAATTACGAAGCCCCCCTCTGGGCGGAGCTTACGAGAAAATGCATAGGCTGCGGCGCCTGCACCTTCAGTTGCCCCACATGCCACTGCTTCGACATCACCGACGAGGGCGCGGCCTTCGAGGGCGAGAGGAGGAAGAACTGGGACGCGTGCCAGTTCGACCACTTTACGCTCCACGCGACGGGCCATAACCCCAGGGACGCCCAGTTCAAGAGGTGGCGGAACCGCTTCATGTGCAAATTCAACTTCTATCCCAACAAGTTCAAGTCAACGGGCTGCGTGGGCTGCGGCCGCTGCATAAGGGTCTGCCCCGTAAGGCTCGACATAACAGAGGTAATGGAAGAGATTTCAAAGGCGTAAAGGGACGACATATTCTCATGAACGTTAAGACCATGGAAAACTTATACCTGCCGAAACTCGTAACGATAGAGGACCTCTACGAAGAGACGCCCGACGTAAAGAGTTTCAGGCTCGTCTTCCATGACGAAAAACTCCGCGAGAGCTTTGATTTCAAGACCGGCCAGTTCGGACTCTACTCGGCCTTCGGCCTCGGGGAGTCTACCTTCTGCATATCATCGGCGCCCACCCGGAAGGGGTATATCCAGTGCACCTTCAGAAAGACGGGGCGCGTCACCGGCGGACTCTTCAACCTCGGCATCGGCGACACCCTGGGCTTCAGGGGCCCCTTCGGCAACCACTTCCCCATCGAACAGTGGAAGGGCAAGGACATCGTATTCGTGGCCGGTGGCATCGGGCTGCCTCCCGTCCGCTCGGTAATATGGAACTGTCTCGACAGAAGAGAGGAGTTCGGTGAGATTACCGTTGTATACGGCGCGCGGACGGTGGCGGACCTCGTCTACAAGAACGAACTCTCCCACTGGGACGACCGTTCCGACGTAAACATCCACCAGACGGTGGACCCCGGCGGGGAGACGCCCGACTGGGGTGGCCAGGTCGGCTTCGTCCCCAAGGTCCTTGAGGAGGTGGCCCCGAAACCGGATAATACCGTGGCCGTAATATGCGGCCCCCCCATAATGATAAAGTTTTCCCTCAACGTACTTGAGGAGCTCGGCTTTTCGGATGAAAACGTATACACCACCCTTGAGAACAAAATGAAGTGCGGTGTGGGCAAGTGCGGCAGATGCAACGTGGGCGATATCTACATCTGCAAGGAAGGGCCCGTCTATACTGCGGCAGAGATAAAAAAGATGTACAACGATTTTTAGTTTTTACGGAAAAACCGCCCCTTGGCGCCTGACAAGGCCCCTGGTAGTCAAAAGGAGCGCAGAGGCGGTCTTTTCAAAAACATATGCGCTCAAGAAAAACGTCAATAAAAGGAAATAGGGGTATATTTTTCAGGGTTTTTCATGTATCATTAGTACCCCTTCCGGCCTGAAATTCTATGGAGAAGACAATGGGCGACAGTAAAACAAAAAAAACAAAACCGTTGACCACGGGTGACAGGACCATCCCCCCCGAAGGCGCGAAGATGATAACCATCTATATAATGGGCAGGGAGTATCAGGTCCCCGAGACGCTGACCATTATGAAGGCCATCGAATACGCCGGCTACAAGTATGTAAGGGGCTGCGGGTGCAGGGGCGGAATATGCGGCGCCTGCGCGACATTTTACCGTTTTACGGGGGACTACAGGCTTAAGACGGGGCTCGCCTGCCAGACGGTGGCCCAGCCCGACATGATAATAATGCAGCTCCCCTTCTTTCCGTCAAACAGGCCCGATTACGACCTCGAAAAAATCAAAAGCACCCCTCATGAAGAGCTGAGGAGCCTGTACCCCGAGGTCTTCAAGTGCGTGGGCTGCGGCACATGCACGAGGACCTGCCCCATGGATATAGACGTTATGGACTATATAGCCCTCATGAAGAGGGGCGATCTCAAGGGCGCGGCTCTTAAGAGTTTTGACTGCGTCCTCTGCGGGCTTTGCGCATCGAGGTGCCCGGCCCAAATTTCCCAGTTCACGGCGGCCATGTACGTAAGAAGGCTTTACGCCAAGGTGATGACACCCGCGGCCGCGCACCTGAAGAAGCGCGTCGATGAGATTGAGGGCGGAAAATACGTGGAGTTGCTCTCGAAGCTTACCGCCATGAACCCCGATGACGTGAGAAAGCTTTATGTGGAGAGGGAAAGGGAGCCGGATATGTCCGAGCCGGGCGAATGGATGCCCGAGGACAAGGAGAATCTTTAAAGGGTCGATGATTATCGGCATAAAAAATATTTCTTTTTAGTCAAGGAGTAAAGATGAGCGGATATTCGGCTTCTTTGATGGAGCTTATAAAAAAAGTTGAGGCCACGAGGCCAGCGCGGGTTGAGCAGGCCCGAAAGGGCGAGCACTTCCCTTCCCTCACCATGGACGAAAGGCAGGACCGTCTGGGTAAATACCACCCGGACTTTAAGGAAGAGGGGCGGAGAAAGGTCCTTGTAGGGCCTAATAAAGGGAACGTCCTTCCCGAAGAGGTGGCCGGAGTGCTCGAATCGAAGTCGAGGCTCGACCCCTCGAAGATAGACCTCTCCAAAGCGGACTATGAGACGGACGTGCTCGTAATAGGCGCGGGCGGGGCCGGAACGGCGGCGGCGCTGACGGCGGCGGAGGCGGGGCGTAAGGTTATCGTCTCGACAAAACTCCGCCACGGCGACTCGAACACGGTCATGGCCGAAGGCGGCATACAGGCGGCGGACCAGGAATGCGACTCGCCCTATTTTCACTACCTCGACGTAATCGGCGGCGGCCATTTCTCCAACCAGACGGGGCTCGTGGCGGCACTCACAAACGACGCCCCTCTTATAATACACTGGCTCGAGGGTCTCGGCATGATGTTCGACAAGCACCCCGGCGGCCGCATGAGGGTGCGTCACGGCGGGGGCACTTCAAGGAAGAGGATGCACTCATCGGGGGATATGACGGGGGCCGAGATAATGAGGGTCTTGAGGGACGAGGCCCGTAACAGGACCGAAGGGATAAAGATACTCGAGTTCACCCCGGCCGTGGAACTCCTCCTCGACGAAAAGGGGCGCGTAGCCGGAGCCGTACTCTACAACCTGGAGACGAAGGAATATTATATTGTAAAGGCCGGGTCCGTGATAATCGCCACAGGGGGCTTCGGCAGGCTCCACATCCAGGGTTTCCCCACTACAAACCATTACGGCGCCACCGCTGACGGTGTCGTCATAGCCTACAGGGCCGGGGCGAAACTTTCCGACATGGACTCCACACAGTACCACCCCACGGGCGCGGTATTCCCCGAGCAGAACGTGGGGCTCCTTATTACGGAGAAGGTCAGGGGCCTCGGCGCCCAGCTTGTGAACATTAAGGGCGAGCAGTTCTGCTTCCCCCTTGAGCCGAGGGACGTGGAATCGTCGTGCATCATAAGGGAATGCCTCGATGTGGGTTCAGGCGTAATGACGCCCACGGGGCGCTACGGCGTCTGGCTTGACTCGCCCATGATTGACCTCCTCCACGGCGAGGGTACGGTGAGGAGTGAACTCCCGGCGAAATACATACAGTTCAAACGTTACAACATCGACATAACGAGGCTCCCCATGCTCATCTATCCCACCCTCCATTACCAGAACGGCGGGCTCGGTATCGACGACACGGGCAGGGCGGACGTAGAGGGGCTCTTCGCCGCCGGAGAGGTGGCGGGGGGAGTGCACGGCAGGAACCGCCTCATGGGCAACTCGCTCCTCGACATACTCGTCTTCGGAAGGAGGGCCGGAAGGGCAGCGGCCGAATACGCCGCCGGGACAAAACCCGGCAAAAGACTTTCACTCAGCCACGTCGAGGCCTTCGATAAGGAGCTCCGCAAGGCCGGCATTAAAGGAGCCCAGGCCGGCCCCGTGCTCCTGCCGGACTACTCCCCCGAGCATGTCGCTACGAGACAGTGGGACTGAAGAAGCCATGTTACGTGATCCGTAAAATTGGCAAAAATCTTTAAAGGGGATTATTTATGAACATCCACGAGTATCAGGCGAAGGAGATTCTCGCGAGGTTCGGCGTACCTGTACCGAAAGGCCGTATCGCCTTCACCCCCGCCGAGGCCGAAGAGGCGTCAAGGGAATTTTTTGAAGAAGGGACAAGCGGCGTATGCGTGGTCAAGGCCCAGATACACGCCGGAGGAAGGGGCAAGGCCGGTGGAGTAAAACTCGCCAAGTCGCGTGAGGAGGCCGCAGGCTTCGCAAAGGAAATCCTCGGCGCCACCCTCGTCACGCACCAGACCGGACCGGCCGGAAAAGAGGTTAAAAAGGTCCTCATAGAGCAAGGGTGCCGCATAAAAAAAGAGTTTTACCTGAGCCTTGTCGTTGACAGGTCCACTGACAGGGTTACCGTAATGGCCTCAAGGGAGGGCGGCGTCGAGATAGAAGAGGTGGCGGCCCGGAGCCCTGAAAAGATATTAAAGGAATCAATCGACCCGGCCACGGGGCTCATACCATTTCAGGGAAGAAAAATAGCCTTCGCCCTGGGACTCGACAAGAAGGCCGTGGGCAAGGCCGTCAAACTCATCTCGGGACTTTATAATGCCTTTGTGGAGAGCGACTGCTCGCTCCTTGAGATAAACCCCCTCGTCCTCACCGAAGAGGGGGACCTCCTCGCCATCGACGCGAAGATTTCGCTCGACGACAGCGCCCTCTTCAGGCACAAGGATATCGAGGGCATGCGTGACCTCGACGAGGAGGACCCGGGCGAGATAGAGGCCTCGAGACACGGCCTGAACTACGTATCCCTTGACGGGCATATCGGCTGCATGGTAAACGGCGCCGGCCTCGCCATGGCCACCATGGACATAATAAAACTCTACGGAGGAAACCCTGCCAACTTCCTCGACGTGGGAGGAGGCGCCACGAAGGAGCAGGTCACGGCCGCCTTCAAGATACTCGTGGCCGACCCCCGCGTTAAATGCATCTTCGTAAACATATTCGGAGGCATAATGCGCTGCGACATAATAGCCGAGGGCATTGCGGCGGCGGCGAAGGAAGTGGGGCTAAGCGTCCCCCTCGTAGTGAGACTACAGGGCACCAATGTGGAAAAGGGCAGAGAGATATTGTCGAATTCGGGCATCGACATCATCACGGCCGAGCATATGGACGAGGCGGCTGAAAAGGCAGTGGCGGCGGGTTAGTTTTTTAATATCGAACTGAAAAAAGCGGAGCATTTTATAATGAGCATTCTCGTAAATCAGGACACAAAGGTAATCTGTCAGGGCATCACCGGCGAACAGGGCACGTTCCATACCCGCCAGATGGTGGAATACGGCACCAATATGGTGGGGGGCGTAACTCCGGGCAAGGGCGGCGTCGAGGTGGACGGCATACCGGTCTTCAACACGGTGGACGAGGCGGTCAGGAAGACGGGCGCCGACGCCACTGTAATATATGTGCCGGCCCCCTTCGCCGCCGACGCCGTAATGGAGGCCGTAGACGCCGGCGTACGTCTCGTTATCTGCATAACCGAGGGCATACCCGTGGTGGACATGGTTAAGGTCAAGAGGTTCATGGACGGCACGCTCTCAAGGCTTGTGGGGCCGAATTGTCCCGGCGTGATAACCCCGGGCGAGTGTAAAATAGGCATTATGCCCGGCCACATCCACAAAAAGGGCAAGGTGGGGGTCGTGTCAAGGAGCGGCACCCTCACCTACGAGGCCGTAGACCAGCTCACAAGAACGGGGCTCGGTCAATCCACCTGCGTGGGCATAGGCGGAGACCCGGTGAACGGAACGAATTTTATAGACGTACTTGAGATGTTTGAAAAGGACGCCGATACCGAGGCCGTTGTGATGATAGGGGAGATCGGCGGCACCGCCGAGGAAGAGGCGTCTGTATTCATAAAAGAAAATATGACGAAACCCGTCGTCGGGTATATAGCGGGCGTTACCGCCCCGAAGGGAAAGAGGATGGGACACGCCGGGGCTATAATATCCGGCGGGAAGGGCACGGCGGCGGAAAAGATGGCCGCTATGGAGGAGGCAGGCATCAGCGTCACGAAAAGCCCGGCGGATATAGGCAAGACCATAGTTGAAGTCCTTAAAAAAGTCTAATTTCGCTCATTAGCGGTTGACGCGCGCCGGGGTTCGTGATAAAAAAGAAATTCGCAAAAATATCGATTTAAGCAAAAAAAGCGGCCTGTTATAATAAAAAAACTCACCAGCCAAACATTACGGGGTTATGGGGTCATGATGGTAGAAGCGGCGAAAAAACTTCCAAACATAGTAATAAACGAAAAGTTCTGTAAGGGATGCAGTATCTGTGTGGACTTCTGCCCCACCAACGTACTTGAGATGAAGGGTTCCATATGCGCTGTAAAGGACCTTGATGCCTGCACAAGATGCCAGCTCTGCGATCTCCGCTGTCCGGACTTCGCCATCCAGGTATTTGATTGATCTTTAATGACAGAGCCTTACCATTACCATTCTTGAGGGGTTTAAGAAAACATGTCAAAAAAAAGAATGAAAAAACTTTTGCAGGGCAACGAGGCCTGCGCCGAAGGGGCGCTTTACGCCGGTTGCAAGTTCTTTGCCGGTTACCCCATAACACCTTCCACTGAAATAGCCGAGATTATGAGCGTAAGGCTTCCCAAGGTGGGCGGCAAGTTCATACAGATGGAGGACGAGATAGCATCGTTAGGTGCGGTCCTCGGGGCCTCACTTGCCGGAAAAAAGAGCCTCACCGCCACTTCCGGGCCGGGCTTGTCACTCAAGCAGGAGGCCCTGGGCTACGGATGTATAGCCGAGATACCCTGTGTCATAGTTGATGTCATGAGGGGCGGCCCTTCGACGGGATACCCCACGGGGCCTTCCCAGTCCGACATTATGCAGGCCAAGTGGGGCACCCACGGAGACCACCCGGCGGTGGCCATAACACCGGCCTACGTTCAGGAGATACTTACCGAGACTATAAGGGCCTTTAATATAGCGGAAAAATACAGAACCCCCGTCATCATTCTTTACGACGAGGTGGTGGGGCACATGAGGGAGCCCATAGAGATACCCGAGCCCGGAGACTACGAGGTCGTAGACAGGGCCAGGCCCGATTGCTCACCCGAAGATTACCTCCCTTACGACGAAAAATACCTCGTCCCCCCGCTCGCCCCCTTCGGTGAAGGGTACCGTTTCCATGTGACCGGACTCAACCATAAGGCCGACGGGTTCCCCGTCAACGACTCCAATGTCATAGACGCGAACAACCGCAAAATCATGAGAAAGATCGATGACAACATCGACGATATCGCCAAGAACGAAGAGATCTGTCTCGATGACGCCGAGATCGTTGTATTCACCGTAGGCTCCACTTCAAGGTCTGCGCGCTACGCCGTGAACGCCGCGAGGGAGAAGGGCATAAAAGCGGGCCTCCTGAGGCCGCTCACCATATGGCCCTTCCCTGACAGGATTGTGGGCGAACTGGCGAAGAGGGTAAAGGCCTTCATAGTGCCGGAGATGAACCTCGGGCAGATGGTCCTCGAAGTAAAGCGCGCCTCAGAGGGCGCCTGCGCGGTAGAGGGGATACACCGCGTGGACGGTGAGATGATAAACCCCGCGCAGATTCTTGACGTCATAAATAAATACACCTAACTAACGAAGAAAGGTCGGAGGTAATTATGGGTGCACCGGCGGTCAAACAGAAAGTAAGCGTACCCTTTGATTATAATAAGTACTTAAGGAAGGATAAACTCCCCCATATATGGTGCCCGGGCTGCGGTCACGGGATCGTGCTGAAGTCGCTTTTGAGGGCCATAGACAAGGGCGGACTCAAAAAGGACGATATATGCATGGTCTCCGGCATCGGGTGTTCGAGCAGGACCCCGGGGTACGTGGACTTCAACACCCTCCATACGATCCACGGACGCGCCTTTGCCTTCGCCACCGGCGTGAAACTGGCGAAACCGGAACTTAACGTCATGGTGGTCTCAGGCGACGGAGACGCCCTCGCCATAGGCGGAAACCACTTCATACATGTCTGTAGAAGAAATATCGACATGACCATCCTCGTATACAGCAACTCCATCTACGGCATGACCGGGGGCCAGTACTCGCCCACGACGCCAGAGGGTTCCGTGGCCACTACAAGCCGCTACGGCAACATAGAGCCGCCCTTCGACTGCTGTGAGATGGCCAAGGCCGCCGGCGCCACATTCGTCGCCAGGGGGACCGCCTACCATACGCTTGAGCTGGAGAAGATCCTCCTTGAGGCCATAAACCACAAGGGCACATCCGTCGTGGAGATAATCGACTCATGCCCCATATATTACGGCCGCATGAACAAGTTCAAGAGCGCGAGCCAGATGATGGAAATAATCGAAAAAGAAGGCACCGTATCGGTTAAACAGGCCGACAGACTCCCCCCTGAGAAGGTCGAGGGCAAAGACCTCCGGGGTATTCTTCACAGGGCTGAAAGGCCGGAATATTGCGAAAATTACGACAACCTTATCGTCGGCAAGGCAACGGCAAAATAGTGCCTTTTAAGAGGGAGCGCTTACGATAGCCGCATTTACGATAAGGCCGCATTGGTCTCAGGCGACAGTCTAAATAGAGTGGTTCGCCGGGTTCACCGTTTATCATTAAGAGGAGGTCTTTAAATACAATGGGCGCGAGATACGAGATACGCTTCAGCGGATCAGGCGGCCAGGGCATGATACTCGCCGGTATCGTCATGGCCGAAGCCGCATCCATTTACAGCGACAAGAACGCGGCGCAGAGCCAGTCCTACGGGCCTGAATCAAGGGGCGGAGCGAGCAAGGCCGAGGTCATTATAAGCGACCAGGCCATAGACTACCCCAAGGCCACCTCCATAGATTGCATGCTCGCCCTTACGCAGCAGGCCTGCAGTAAATACCATGGGGACATCAAAAAGGGCGGCATCCTGCTTATAGATTCCGACGAGGTGAAGGACGTTCCCCAGGGGGACTTCAAGCTTATGAGTTTCCCCATCATAGAGACTGCGCGCACGGCACTTGGAAAGACCATCGTCGCCAACATCATATCTCTGGGCATGATAACGGAGCTCACAGGCGTAGTCACCCACGAGGCCATGGAACAGGCCGTTCTTTCCAGGGTGCCCAAGCCATTCCTCGACCTCAACAAGAAGGCTCTTCAGATAGGCTTTGAAAAGGCCAGGGAGTTGAAAGGCTCTTAGCCGGCACTTATCACTCCGGGCCGGAATAACCTCCGGCCTTTTTTACATAAAACCCCTTTTGTAAATTCAGTGAACTCTCGGTAAAGATTTTTCATACAAAAGAATTGAAATACATCCTTGACACAGAGCAGTGAGAGTCCCGGGAGGTTATTCTGGTTATCCATGATCTCATAGTGGTCGGAGGGGGGCTCGCAGGGATGAGGGCCGCCATAGAGGCCGCAAAGGGCGGACTCAACGTGGCTCTCGTCACCAAGGTCTATCCCGTAAGGAGCCATTCCGTGGCCGCACAGGGGGGGATAAACGCCGCCCTCAAGGCCGAGGACTCCTGGCAGGACCACATGCACGACACCGTAAAGGGGAGCGATTTCCTCGCCGACCAGGACGCCGTGGAGGTCCTCTGCAAGGAGGCCCCAGAGGATATCCTCGAGATAGAGTCCATGGGCGGCATCTTCAGCCGCGACCCTTCCGGCGACATAGCCCAGAGGCCTTTCGGCGCCGCGAGTTTTCCCAGGACCTGTTATCTCTCCGACAGGACGGGGCACAGTCTCGTCCACGTCCTCTACGAACAACTCCTTAAATACGCCGTCGTTGTGTACGAGGAATGGTACGTTATAAAACTCGTCGTCGAGGAGAATATAACACGCGGCATAATCGCCTATGAGCTCTCGAGCGGGAAACTCCACCGCCTCCACTCAAAGGCGGTCCTTCTCGCCACAGGGGGCTACGGCCGGGTTTATAAAACTACGACCAACGCCCTCACCTCAACGGGTGACGGCATGGGGCTCGCGCTGACTGCCGGGGCCGAGCTCATGGATATGGAGTTCGTCCAGTTCCATCCCACGGTGCTGAAACGCACGGGCATACTTATGACCGAGGGGGCAAGGGGCGAGGGAGGATACCTCCTTAACTCAAAGGGTGAGCGGTTCATGGAGCGCTACGCCCCCCATGCCCTCGAGCTGGCAAGCCGCGACGTGGTATCAAGGGCGGAGCAGACCGAGATAGAGGAAGGCAGGGGCGTTGACGGCTGCGTGCTCCTCGATATCAGGCATCTCGGAAGAGAAAAAATACTGGAGCGCCTCAGCCAGATCCGCGACCTCGCCATCGACTTCGCCGGGGTAGACCCCGTGGAGGAGCCTATCCCCGTACGGCCCGGAGCACATTATTCCATGGGCGGCATCAAGACGGACGTGGACGGGGCCACGTCCGTTACAGGGCTCTACGCCGCGGGTGAATGCGCATGTGTGAGCGTACACGGCGCCAACAGGTTAGGGGGCAACTCGCTCCTTGAAACGATCGTCTTCGGCAGGCGCGCCGGGGCGAAGGCCGTGGAGTTCGCAGAGAACTCTCCCCTCTCGGACTTCCCTGAAAGCTTCCTGAAGGATACGGCCAATGAAATCGCCGACATGGTAAAGGTTGAAAACGGGGAGACCGCCTACTTGATAATGAATGAACTGAAAGAGACGATGGAGGAATGCTGCGGCGTCTTCAGGGACAGAGAAAGGGTCACGAGGGGGCTTAACAAGGTAAAAGAACTGAAGGAGCGTTTCCCGCGTATTTCGCTCTCGGACAGGAACGACTATTTCAATACCGAGCTCCCCGGTCTCATCGAACTTAAAAACATGCTCGACATCTCCGAGGCGATCCTCATGGGCGCCGTTGAGAGGAGAGAGTCCAGGGGCTCTCACTGCAGGACAGGTTTTCCAGGTCGTGACGACAAGAACTGGCTCAAGCATACCACGATAAAAAAAGAAGGCGGCGGGTATAAACTTGGATACCGCGAGGTAACCATAACAAAATTCCAGCCTGAGGAAAGAAAATACTAAGCCGGTATAATTAATAAATTCTTCTGAACAATGAAAATACAGATAAAGATAAAACGCTTCAACCCCTCGGAAGGCGAATCCAGTGAGCCTTACATACAGGCCTATAACGTAAAAGCGGCCGCCGGGATGAGTATCCTTGAAGCGCTCCTGAAGATCGCCGAAGAGGAAGACCCCACCCTCGGCTTCAGAAGGTCCTGCAGGTCCGCCATATGCGGGTCCTGCGCCGTAAAGATAAACGGCTTCTCGAAACTCGCCTGCAAGACGCAGATAATCCCGGAATACAAAAAGCAGGGAGCGCTCCTCATAGAGCCCCTCGCAAACTACCCGGTCCTTAAAGACCTTATAGTGGGCTTTGACAGGTTCTGGAATAACATGGGTAAGGTTACGCCCTACCTGACGCCGGCGGCCGGGGCCCTGCACATGGAAAAAATAACCAAAGAGGACGCCGACAGGATAGACAGTTCTCAGAAATGCATCATGTGCGGCTCGTGCAACTCCGAGTGTAACGCCCTTGAAATCGACTCCCATTATATAGGCCCCTCGGCGCTGGCCAAGGCGTGGAGGTTCGTAGGCGACGTGCGGGAGGGGGCGCCGGAAAAGAGGCTCAGGCGCATGAGCGCCGAGCACGGCATGTGGGACTGCGTGAGATGCGTGCACTGCACCCAGTACTGCCCCAAACAGGTGGCGCCTTTAAAACAGATAGAGAGACTCCGCTCGGGGGCCATAAAGAAGGGGCTCCATGACAACCCCGGGGCCAAGCACGTCCTCTCCATGTCGAACTCCATAAAGCGCGTGGGACGCCTCGACGAGGCGGCTATGACCTTCAAGACCCTCGGGTTTCTAAGGTCTCTGGGCATGATACCCTTCGGGATAAAGATGGAGATCCACGGCAAGATGCCCAAGCCCCTCATATTTTCCCAGATAGGCGGTATCGATGAAGTCAAAAAGATATATGAAGAGATTGAAGGGGCAGAGGCGGAGGAGAAAAAATAGGTTACAATGGATAAACTGAAGTACGCATATTATCCCGGCTGCGCCTCCAGTGAGATGACCAAAGAGGCCAACGATACGACACGGCTGGTGGCCTCGGCCCTCGGCATTGAACTTCGTGATATGCCCAGGGCGAACTGCTGCGGCGCCGGGCTCATGAAGGACTACGACTATGACCTCAACATAGCGCTTAACGCCCGCATCTTCGCCGAGGCCGAGGTGATGGGCCTTGATATCATGACCATATGCTCAACGTGTCTCATGGTGATGAGTACGGCCAACAGGGACTTGAAGCGCGACGCCGGGCTCCTCGAAAGGACAAACCTGATACTTGAAAGGGCCGGGCTCCATTACAGCGGAAAGGTTGAGGTAACGCAGCTTCTCTGGGTCCTCGCGAAGGATTACGGTCTTGAAAACCTCAAGCGGCAGGTGACCAAGCCGCTCAACTGGCTCAAGGTAGCGCCCTTTTACGGTTGCCACAGCCTGAGGCCATCGGACGCCCTCGGCTTTGACGACCCGGAAAAACCTGAGTCTCTCGAGTCGGTCATAAAGGCCGTGGGGGCCGATGTGGTGGATTACAAGGGAAAGACCAAATGCTGCGGTTTTCAGATTAACCTTGTAAGTGAGGATACGGCGGTGGGCATGACGGGAACGAGGCTGCTTGACGCCAAGGCAGGCGGCGCAAGGTGCGTGGTGACCCCATGCCCTTTCTGCCACATAAACCTCGATAACTACCAGGGGTTGGCGGAGAAAAAGGTAATGCATATGATAGGCCTGCCCGTATTTCACCTGCCCCAGCTTGTGGGCCTGGCGATGGGGCTCACGGCCGAGGAGATGGGGCTCTCGCGCCACCTCGTAAGCATGGAAGGGATTTACAGGTAACCCCCCCCTTCTTCCCCCCGGAGACACCAGAGAAGCGAAAGACTTTTCAGACTTCCCGCGCCTTTTTCAGCCCCCTTGCTCCGGGCAAAAACTAATACTTCGAGATATTCAACTCCTCCATCTTACCCGTTACCATGTAGACCACCCTTTCGGCTATGTTGGTAACCCTGTCGGCTATTCTCTCGAGGTTGTGCGCGGCCCATATAAGGTGCGTGGCGCCCTCGATTATCTTCGGGTTTTCTATCATCATCAGGAGAAGCTCCCTGTAAATCTGGTCGTAGAGAGCGTCAACCTTATCATCGTCACCGCAGACCTTGCGCGCCGACTTTACGTCTTTCGCCATAAAGGCCTCCATTGTCCTGCTGAGCATGTCTCCCGCTATCTCGGCCATCCTGGGCAGGTCTATAAGGGGCTTGACGAGGGGGTCGTCCCCTATGAGTATGCTTATCTTCGCTATCCCTTCGGCATGGTCGCCTATCCTCTCGAGGTCGGTTATTATGTTTATCACGGCTCCGAGCATCCTCAAGTCCTTTGCCATGGGCTGCTGCGTGGCGATAAGCATCATGCACTCTTTCTCTATATTAAAGCGCAACTTGTTTATACGGGCGTCGTCCTTGACGACCTTCTTGGAAGCCGCCAGATCGCGCGTCTTGAGCGCCTCCATCGCTTTATTCAGCGCCACGCCGACCATCTCGCCCATCTTAAGGAGTTCTTCCCGAAGGTCCTTAAGCGCCTTATGGTACGCCTTTCTCGTCATCTCTCCTCCATTGTCTTAAAAAGATTTACCTTTATCTCTTAGCCGAACCTTCCCGTTATATAACTTTCAGTAAGTTTGTTACCGGGGGTGGTGAATATCTTCTGCGTCTTGTCGAATTCCACAAGTTCCCCGAGCATGAAAAAACCGGTATACTCCGAGACCCTCGCCGCCTGCTGCATGTTGTGCGTGACGATTACAATGGTGTAGTTCTCCTTCAATTCCGCCATAAGGTCCTCGATCCTCGATGTGGAGACCGGGTCAAGGGCCGAGCACGGCTCGTCAAAGAGTATTGTGTCCGGCCTCACTGCCACGGCCCGCGCTATGCAGAGCCTCTGCTGCTGGCCCCCGGAGAGCGCCTGTGATGACTTCATGAGCCTGTCCTTTGTCTCATCCCAGAGGTAGGTGTCCTTGAGGGCCTTCTCCACCCTGTCCCGGAGCTCGCTTTTGTTCTTAAGGCCCCTTAAGCGGAGTCCGAACGCGATATTTTCGAAGATGGACAGGGGGAAAGGCGTGGGCTTCTGAAAGACCATGCCGATTATGGTCCTGAGCTTCATAAGGTCGGTGCCGGGCCCGAGGATGTCCTTGCCGTCAAGGAGTATCTCGCCTTCATAACGGTTGCCGTGGTAGAGGTCGTGCATCCTGTTAAGACACCTTAAAAAGGTGGTCTTTCCGCACCCCGACGGCCCTATAAGGGCCGTCACCTCGTTCTTGTGCACGGGCATGGAGATGCCCTTCAGGGCGTGGACGCCCCCGGCGTAGTAGAAGCTGAGGTCTTTTATCTCTATCTTTATGTCCTTTTTCATCCCGCCCTGTACTTCCATTTTATGATAAATCTCCCTAATATGGTCAGCGCTAAGATGAAGAGCGCTATAATAAGCGAGGCGGCCCAGGCCTGGGCGTGCCAGGAGTCGTAAGGGCCCATGGCGTACTGGAATATGGTCACCGTAAGGGACGCCATGGGCTCGTTCATGTTGGTGGAAAAGAAGGAGCTGTTAAAAGACGTAAAGAGAAGCGGCGCCGTCTCGCCCACTATCCTTGATATGGACAGGAGTATCCCCGTAAGGATGCCGGCCGATGCGCCCCTGTAGACGACCTTGAATATGACCTTGTAGTACGGGGCGCCGAGGGCGAAGGCCGCCTCCCTCAATGACCAGGGCACGAGGCGCAGCATGTCCTCGGTGGTTCTGATGACGACGGGCACCATTATAACGGCGAGGGCAACAGCGCCGGCCCAGCCGCTGAAGTGCCCCATGGGCTTTACGAGTATGGCGTATATGAAGGTCCCTATGACGATGGAAGGGACGCTCACCATGGTATCGGAAAGCACGCTTACCACCCTGGCGTAAAAGCTGCCACGGGCGTATTCGGAGATAAAAGTGCCTCCCAGGAGCCCCAGGGGCACGCCTATGATGGTGGCGAAGAATACTATGATAAGCTGGCCCACGAGGGCGTTCCTGAGCCCCCCGCCCTCAAGCCCGGCCGGAGCGGGGTCGTTAAGGAAGAGGGCCGGCCCCAGGGCGCCTATGCCCTGGACCACCACATCGAAGAGTATGAAAAAGAGCCAGAAGAGCCCCAGGAGCGTGGCGAGGGTGCAGAGCGTCAGCACTGTGTAGTTTACTATCTTCCTCCTCGTCACAACAGTCATATCAGGACCTCCTCTCAGCCCTCAGCACAAGCATCTTCGCCGCGGCCAGTACGATAAAACTGAAGACAAAGAGGATGAGTGCGAGGTAAAAGAGCGAGGAAAGGTATATGTCCGTATCGGCCTCCGTAAACTCATTGGCGAGAGTTACGGTTATGGTCGAGGCAACGTCAATGAGCGACCATGTTATCTTGTGGTCCCCGCCAAGGACAAAGGCCACGGCCATGGTCTCTCCAATGGCGCGGCCGAGGGAAAGGATTACGCCTCCAAGCACCCCTATCTTCGAGTGCGGTATGACGACGTTCCTTATGACCTCCCATTTGGTGGCCCCGAGGCCGTAGGCCGACTCCTTTACGACAGGGGGCGTGAGGTTAAAGGCGTCCCTTGAGATGCTCGCCGTAAAGGGGATAATCATGATGCTCAAGACCACGGAGGCCGTGAGGATGTCTATCCCCATAGGCGTGCCCTCAAAGAGAACGCCCACAAACGGCAGCGTCCCGAAGGTGCTTTGAAGCATGGGCTCTATATAGTCGGCCATTATGGGGGCGAGGGTAAAGAGCCCCCACATACCGTAGACTATACTCGGTATGGCCGCGAGAAGCTCTATGGCCACGCCGGCGGGACCTTTGAGAAACTTGGGAGAGAGCTCCGTGATGAAGATCGCTACCCCTATGGCCACGGGAACGGCGAGAACGAGGGCGAGTACGGTGGTGACAATAGTGCCAAAAAGGGCCGTAGCCCCTCCGAAGACCTCTCTCACCGGGTCCCAGTCCGTGGATATGATAAAGCGCCATACGCCGAACCGTTCAATGGCGAGGGAAGACTCTGAAAGGAGGACATAAAAGATGCCGATAATCAAGAAAACCACGGATAAAGAGGCCGCACCCGTCAACAGATAAGCGGTCAGGTCCCCCGGGTCCCTTTTAAGCTTTAAGGCCAACTCCCCTCCATAACAGAGAAAATTCTGAGCGAATACACAAGAAATACCACATAGCTTATAATTTTTGTAGTATAAAAATCAGTAAATCTCCCTGCCAAAGAGAGGCGTCCACCGCGAATCCCCTTACACCACCCTTTATACGCCTCAGAAAAGTATAGGGCGGGCCTTCAAGTAGCCAGCCCGCCCTTTTTTAAAGAGCCGTCCGAGCCTGCCTCAAGGAAAGAGGCTCAGTATATCCCCTTCGCCTTCCAGTACTCCCTCACCTTCTTCTTGAGCGAATCGGGCAGCGGCACATAGACGAGCCTCTCGGCGGTCTTGTCGCCGTTTTCATAGGCCCAGTCATAAAACTTCACCACCAGTCTGTTCGAGTCTTTTTTCTCTTTGGCGAGGAGGATAAAGGTGGCCCCGGCAATGGGCCAGGCCTTTTTCCCGGGTGCGTTTACGAGCCATAGGTAAAAGTGCTTATCAGGGTCGAAGCTGGCAGAGGCGGCGGCGGCCTTGAAGCTGGTGAAGTCGGGCTTTACGAATCTACCGGCCGAATTTTTGAGAGAGACGTAGTTCATGCGGCTCTGCTTGGCGTAGGCGAATTCAACGTAGCCTATGGAGTTCTTTACCCTTTTTACATAGTTGGCGACCCCCTCGTTGCCCTTTCCGCCTATGCCCACAGGCCATTTAACGGCCTTGCCGGCCCCGACTGTCTCTTTCCAGTCGTTGCAGACATTGCTTAAGTAGCTCGTATATATGGCGGTCGTGCCCGAGCCGTCGGAGCGCCTTACAACGGTTATCTTTTTATGGCCGACGTTAAGGCCCGGGTTCAGCTTCTTTATCGCGACGTTATCCCAGTATTTGATATTACCGAGGAATATGGAGCAGAGCAGCCCGGAGTCCAGTTTCATCTGCCCCGTTTTTACGCCCTTAATATTTATTACAGGCACAACCCCGCCGATTACAGCCGGGAACTGGAGAAGTTTCTTCGCGGCGAGTTTGGAAGGCTTTAAAGGGGCGTCGGAGGCGCCGAAGTCCACCGTCCTGTTGGATATCTGCCTCTGCCCGCCCCCCGAGCCTATGGACTGGTAGTTGAGCTTAACGCCCGTATCCTTATAATAAGCCTGCCCCCACGCCGAATAGACGGGGTATGGGAATGACGCCCCGGCGCCGTTCAACATCCCTTTGGCGTAGCTGTCGGTTACACCGGAAAAACCTATAAAGATCGTTACTATGGCAACAATTAATGACCTCAACATCTTTTTTTCTCCTGATTTAGATTGAAGGCTGAAAAGAAACTGTCTATTTTTAACATGGATACCGCTTTTCTTTATCTTATACGCCCGCGCTCGGCGAGGCGATTTTTTTTAATTAGGGGCGGGGATGAGCCGCCCCCGGAGGTGGATGAAGAGCCGTCCAGTATTATATACCGGGACGGCATTTACGGGGTTTTTTTATGCACTCCCCGTAAATTCCTTTAACCGGCCCTAAAAAACATACTGGGCCTGAACAAACAGTTCATTCTCATCCGTGCCGGTAACGCCCTTGAGGTCCTTGCCTATCCTGTAAGTGGCCTGGGCCTTGATGTCGTGCCCGTGCAAAAAGAGGTTCGCGCCGAAGGAGGTCCTGGTCCACTCAGTGGCGTAGTTGTCCGCGTCCTGCGACTGGTACCCGGCTACGACCTCGAGCCTGCCGGGAACAACCATATAGCCGCCCTCTACGGCAAAGTTCGTAAGTTCGGTGGTTCCGTTCCTGTATATCCCGCCGGTAAAGGTATCGTCAACGGTGTCGGCGTTGAAGATATTGTACTCCGCGTCAAGGGATGCGCCCATGTAACGGATGGCCCCGCTTGCCTCAAACCCCGTGACACTATCGACATCCGGCTTTCCGGAACCGTTATCAACGCCGGCGGTGGTGTAGGTGTTGTTGTCGCCGTCGTTGTTCCATCCGAAGCCGGCTACGGTGACGGTGCCCTTTAAATCACCCTTCTTAAGGTCACCCTGCGACAGACCGAGGTGCCCGAAGGGATGAAAACTTACGCGCGCGCCGTACATCCAGCCCTGATTGAAGTCCGAGCTCTTGTTTATAGGCGAATCAAAGTCGAGCTTGTTCTGGTCCGGGTCTACATCGGCCGCGGCCACCGAGACTCCGTACTCTATCTTTTTGTCCATCTGCGTGCCGAGTACGGCGACGCCCGCGTTCCTGTCCGGGCTCCCGTAGTTGTGGTCTCCCACAAAGGTCCTCTCGATTAATTCCTGCTTCTTCGAGGATGTAAGCGCCTCTCTTGAGAAGCGGAAGTATGTGTTGCCCAACTGTACCTTTACGTCCTTAAAACCCCTGTACTCGATATAGGCGTCCTTTATGGCGATCTCGTTGTCTCCGCTCGCCTCTCCCATGTCCCACTGGAACTTGCCGATCCAGTCCTTATGGACGCTCCCCTCTATAAAGGGCCTCAGGCGCCTGAAAAATATCTTGTCCGAGGAAGTCCCTGCGTCGGGGTCGGTTAGGTGGTATTGGAGCTGAATCCGCCCGCCGACCTTGACGAATTTCTCGCCGTTCTGATACACCGTTATGCCGGACGCCTCGGCCCTTTGCGGGATGACAACCGAAGCCGTATTAAATATAACCGCGCCTCCTAAAATACCCGCCAACAGACATGTTGCTCTCCTTTTCATGCTCATTCCTTTTTTCCTTTCAGGTTTTTGTTTAGAAAACTTTTTGCAATAAATATCAGAAACCCGCCGCCTTTTTCACCTGCCCCTTTGCCGCACCCGCTCCGCCCCTCAAAAGATATGCGAGCATGGTGGGACAACAAAAATACTCCACCGACAGGCAGTACTTACGCACATCATTCTCGCCCGGCGTCATGAGGGTAACAGAGGCATTGCATATTCTGTTTTTTTTAACTCCACCGAGATAGGGACATTCCATATTCCTTCCTCCTTTTTTCATTCTTTTTAAAGGCAATATACAGCGCCAACGTTACAGCATTATGTCGGCTCAGTTACATTTATGTTACAGTTTTTGAGTCAAGCCGACCGGTCCCGTTGACGGGTAAACGCTCCTTGCCATACAAAAACAAGAACCTCGAAGGAAATAATGTTATGGAGAGAAACGTATCTTTGGAAAAGTTGTGCGTAAGCTGGGTCTTAATGGACAGGGCGGGGCAAATTTCAGCCCCCGTGAGACAAGTTATAAAAAACTACTCCATCTTCAAAAGGTCGGGTATCCTCACACCCTTCCTGGCGCCTACCCCGCCGAAGACCGTCCCGGTCTTCCTCATATCGAACCTCTTCCGGGCGAGTTTATAGAGATCATCGGGTAGCGGTATGTAGCCCACCTCGACGCCAAGCCTTCCCGCGTTCTTGATGTAAAACTTTACGTAATCACCTATCTCCTCCCTTGAGGCGGCCTTTTTATTCACGTATATGAAGAGCGGCCTTGAAAGAGGCTGATAGGTGCCGTTGTCAACCGTCTCCCTCGTAGGATAGACGGCGCCTTTTCCGTTGGTGTCGTCCCCGTCGTCTATGGGGACGAGTTTTAATTTGTCCTTGTTCTTCTCGTAGTAGGCGAGGCCGAAAAAGCCGAGTGCGTATTTATCCCCGGCTACGGCCTTGGCAAGGACGTTGTAGTCATCGCTCTCGGTGTAGTCGGTCCGGCTTGCGCCCTGCTCGCCCACTATCGCCTTTGTGAAGTAATCGAAGGTGCCGTGACCTAAGCCAGGGGCGTAAAGGTGAACCTTCCTGTAAGGCCAGCCCTTCTTCAGCTGGCTCCACCTCGTCACCTTCTTCTCCGCCGCAGGCTCCCAGAGTTTTTCAAGGTCATTGACCTTCATGGACCTTACCCAGTTGTTCGAGGGGTTGACCACGACGGCTATTCCGTCGTACGCCACGGGGATTTCGATATACTCAATCCCGTTCTTTTCGCACTCAACGACCTCCTCAGGCTTTATGGGCCTCGATGCGTCGGTTATGTCAACGTCGCCGCGGCAGAACCTTTTAAAACCTCCTCCGGTGCCGGAAATCCCCACCGTCACCAGGGTTCGGCCCTTCTTCGCTATTTGAAACTCCTCGGCCACGGCCTCTGTTATGGGGTAAACCGTCGACGAACCGTCAACTTTTACTATCTTACGGTCCGCCCCTGCGCTCTCCCGGGCAGTGGGAGCAAGGATAAACGCTACAGCCGCCATAAGGCACAGCGCATTTAAAAAACCGGGCCTGCCGGACATCTTTGTTCTCATCTCAACATACTCCAGCCTTTAAATTTTGACTGATTCAGCTAACAGCCTCACACCTTCCACCCCTTATATGACACATTTAACCCCACTTTTCAACTGGACTCTTATACAGGGTATGTGGAAGGCCTCCGCGCTTATTAACGGACAACACGCGCCGGGGCCGGCGCCCCTATGTCTTCATACCGGCCAGGCTGTCTTCATTCAGGATTTTTCATGAAAAATCGATTTGGCGTTGACAGACAAACTTCATATCAGTTAGGATATAGCCGTTTTACCACTAAAATTAACATCTTAAAAGGAGTTTTAGTCATGGCGGGAAAGAGCACGAAAAAATCAGCGATCCTGATGAGAAAGGCCGTAAAGTTCATACCCGGGGGGGTTAACAGCCCCGTAAGGGCCTTTAGCGCCGTGGGCGGAAGGCCGGTCTTTATAAAGAGAGCCCGGGGGTCAAAGATATACGACGCCGACAAAAACTCCTACATAGACTACATAGGCTCATGGGGCCCCATGATACTGGGCCACGCCCATCCGAGAGTCGCCTCGGCCATTAAGAAGGCCGTTGACAGCGGCACCAGTTTCGGCGCGCCCACGGAGCTTGAAGTAACGCTCGCGGAGATGACCGTTAAGGCCTTCCCCTCCATGGAGATGGTCAGGTTCGTAAGTTCGGGGACCGAGGCCACGATGAGCGCGCTGAGGCTCGCCCGCGCCTATACCAAAAGGGACAGGATTATAAAATTCGAGGGCTGCTACCACGGACACGGCGACAGCCTTCTTGTAAAGGCCGGCAGCGGCGCGGCCACCCTCGGAGTGCCAACGAGCCCCGGAGTGCCGGCGGCCCTCGCCAAAAACACCTATACCGCCGTTTATAACGACATCGATTCCGTAAAAAAGATATTCAAGAAAGACCCGGGGGGAGTCGCCTGCGTTATAGTAGAGGGGATACCCGGGAACATGGGGGTGGTGCTCCCTAAAAACGGCTTTATTGAAGGGCTAAAGACGCTCTGCAGGAAATACAAGGCGCTCCTTATAATGGACGAGGTTATGAGCGGCTTCAGGCTATGCTACGGCGGCGCCCATCAGACATACAACGTCGAACCCGACCTGATATGCCTCGGTAAAGTGATAGGCGGAGGGCTTCCCGTAGGGGCCTTCGGAGGCAGGCGTAAGATAATGGAGATGCTCGCGCCCACGGGGCCGGTATACCAGGCTGGGACCCTTTCCGGAAACCCCATAGCCATGACCGCCGGCATAGAGACATTAAAACTGCTTCAAAGGAAAGGCACGTACAAAAAACTATTCAATACGACGGTAAGGCTCACAGACGGCATAGAAAAAATCGCCAAAAAGAGAAAAGTCCCATGCCACACCGCAGTCGCAGGGTCCATGTTCACCGTCTTCTTCTCGGAAAAACCGGTCAGTAACTACGGCGACGCCGCCGCCTGCAACTTGAAGAGGTTTTCAAGATATTTTACGAGGATGCTATCGGCGGGAGTAATGCTTCCACCCTCTCAGTTCGAGGCGAACTTCGTAAGCCTCGCCCACACAAGAGAGGATATAGATAAGACCCTTGAGGCGGTGGAGAAGAGTTTCACGAGGCTTTAATAAAACCGGGCGGAGGACCTTTGATTCAGGCGAGGTTAAGGGGCAGCTTTTCTGGATGCTTCTGGGCCGTCTTTAAAACAAGTCCGGCGTAACGGGCCTCGACCTTCATCTCTAATTTTTCGGCCCTCTTGAGCGCCTTCTTTACCTTCATGAGGCCCCTTGCCGGGTCTACCCCGAATTCAATCTCCCCCGTTGATATGAGACAATAGATGACGCCCCTCCTGTCCCCCGTCTCCTTGAAGAGCCTTAAGGCCTCGATAAAATCCTTTTCAGCCCTTTTGACCCTGCCGAGCATCTGCAGACTCGTCCCCTCGGCCCAGAGCGTATAGGCGTAACTCACTCGGTCTCCAATCTTTTTGTAATTGCTCCGCGCCTTCCTGAAAAATTCGAGAGAGCCCTTATAATCCCCCTTCATCCTCATGGAATTGGCGATGCCGCAGTATGAATAGGCGAGGCCGAAGGTGTCCTTAAGTGAGGTAAATTGCCTGTTGGCCGACCTGTAATACTTGCCCGACGCCTTAAAATCCCCCATTACCCTCGAAACACCCCCGAGGCCCGTAAGACAGTAGGCCGCCCCGCTTCGGTCCTTGATCCGTGAAAATATCTTTTTCGCCGCGTGAAAATCTCTTACGGAGCCCTTTAAATCGCCCATAAGCCTCAAGACCCCGCCCCTCGCCCATAATAAAAACCCCTCACCCTCACAGTCGGCGCGGCTCCTGTAAAACCTGAGGCAGTCGTTAAAGATGACCCTGGCCTCCTTTAGCCTGCCCGTAGCCCGTAAACTCAGCCCGAGGCCGGCCATGGCGTCAGAGGCCCTCACCTCATCGCCCATCTTCAGGAAAAGTTTATGCGCCCTGCGATAACACATCGAAGCCTTTGAAAAATCCCCGGTGAGCCTGTAGCAGTCGCCGAGGGAAAAAGAGCATTCGGCCCTCAAGTCCACATCAACGCCCGCGAGCTTCGATGCCTCGAGATAAAGGGCGGCGGCCTCTATAAACCTTGACCGCCTTCTCCTCGCTTCGGCCTTTAAAAAGATGGAATAGGGGTCGAAGGCGGCAGAGGGTCTTTCAGGTTTTTTCGTCATTTAAACCTTTAAAGGAAATTTTTTTGGGTACGGTCTAAAAAGATTTTTCAAGGAGGGGGAAACCGAGCTCCTCGCGCCCCTTCAAGTACCCCTCGGCCGAGGCCCTCGAAAGCTTCCTGACCCTTCCGATAAAGGCCGTCCTCTCGGCCACGCTTATGGCCCCCCTCGCGTCGAGGAGGTTAAAGGTATGGGAGCATTTAAGACAAAAATCATAGGCCGGCAGCACGAGGCCCAACCCGACAAGTCTCAGGCACTCCGCCTCGTACAGGTCGAAGAGTTTTAAGAGCATCTTTACGTCGGCCTCTTCAAAGTTGTAGCGTGAATACTCCACCTCTCCCCTCAGGTGGACGTCCCCGTACTTTAACGTACTGTTCCATTTAAGGTCAAAGACGTTGTCGACATCCTGCAGGTACATGGCTATCCTCTCAATCCCGTAGGTAATCTCCCCGGAAACGGGCTTCAGGTCAATGCCCCCTGCCTGCTGGAAATAGGTGAACTGCGTGATCTCCATGCCGTCAAGCCATACCTCCCAACCGAGACCCCAGGCGCCCAGTGTGGGAGACTCCCAGTCGTCCTCCACAAACCTTATATCGTGTTCCATGGGGTTCAGGCCAAGGGCCTTGAGGCTCTCAAGGTAAATGTCCTGTATGTCGTCGGGCGAGGGTTTCAGTATGACCTGAAACTGGTAATAATGCTGTAGCCTGTTGGGGTTCTCCCCGTAGCGGCCGTCGGTGGGACGCCTTGAGGGCTCAACATAGGCCGCGCGCCAGGGCTCTGGGCCGAGGACCCTCAAAAAAGTAGCCGGGTGGAAGGTGCCCGCCCCCTTTTCCATATCATAGGGCTGCTGGATGACACACCCAAGCTCCGCCCAGAATTTCTGGAGGTTTAAAATAAGGTCCTGAAAATACATCTCCCCATACTCCTTTTATCCGATTTTTTCGTTATAAAAACTTTTAAAATACCCCGCCGTGGGGAGAAAAACCTTTGCCAAAAAGCTCTAATAAGTCGCGTTCTTCAATCTGGAGATAAACTTCCTGGTCTTGAGTTCACGGCCGGTCTGCAGCTTTATGAACCTGTCGAGGAGTTCGCCCGCCTCCCTGACGAAGTGTTCGCCCGGCTTGAGTCTCGTCAACTTCGAAGCGTCCATCCTTTCCGCAGTCTCCAGAAACCTTGCCGTACCCTGCGTAAGAGCGATGAGCCCCACGCCGTCCACGGCGCAACGGCCGCATAGCACCCCGCCTTTTTCAGGGCTGAAAAGGATATTATTACCTCCGTCCCCGTCCCCCCGGCCCATAACCTCGCCGCAGGCCACGCACACGCCGAGCCTGGGCATATATCCCGCAAGGGAGAGAAGTTTTATCTCGAAGAACCTGCTCACCGGTCCGGCGGCGTCGCCCCGGTTCAGCATCGTGAGAAAATCAACAAGAAGGCCGTAGACGCCGTGGGGGTTTTGACCCGGACGCGTCAGGACATCTACAAGTTCAATGAGATAGCACGCCTCTGAGTAGCCCTCGATATCAGCCCTCAGATTTGGAAAGCCTTCCTCGAGGGCCGCGCTCTCCACCCTCACCAGCTCACTCTTCTCGTTGCAGTGAAACAGAAGTTTTATTAGAGAGGCCGGCTCCAGGTTCCCCACGAACCGTTTTCTGCTCCTTCGGGCGCCCTTGGCAATCCCCTTTACTTTACCGTAGCCCCCGGTATAGAAGGTAAGTATCCTGTCGGACTCGCCGTAGTCAAAGGAGCCGAGCACCACGGCATCCGTCTCATAGAGGCCCCTCTTCATAAAAGCCCCCCCTTCATGAATACGGTGGCGAGCCCGAGAAAGCTTAAGAACCCGCCTATGTCCGTGCAGGTCGTGACGAAGATACCCGAGGAGATGGCCGGGTCGAATTTGAACCATTTAAGCACAAGGGGTATAAGCGAGCCGGTCAGACCCGCTATGATAAGGTTAGATATCATGGCGAGAAAGATAAGGAGGCCCAGCATGGGCTCCGCCCCTACGAGATAGGCGATAACCGCGGCCCCGAGGCCGAAGAGAATGCCGTTGAAAAAACCTACCAACGCCTCCTTTATAAGCACCCTCCTGGCGTCCTTGAGGGTCAGCTCCCCGAGGGCGAGCCCCCTTACCACAACGGTGATGGTCTGGATGCCGGCGTTCCCGCCCATGCCCGCCACTATGGGCATAAGCACGGCAAGGAGCACCAACTTCTCAATGGTCCCCTCAAAGACCTTTACAACGCTGGCGGCCAGAAACGCCGTTAAGAGGTTCACCATAAGCCAGGGCAGCCTCATGCGTATGGAACGGGCCGCCGGGTCGAGCACCCGCTCCTCCTTGTTGAGGCCGGCCATCCTGTAAAAGTCCTCGAATATCTCCTCCTCTATTACGTCAACCACGTCGTCTACGGTAATACGCCCCACCAGCCTTCCGCCCTCGTCCACAACGGGCAGGCTCAGGAGGTCATACCTTTCAAAAAGCCTCGCCACCTCCTCCTGGTCCACGTCGGTGGTGACCTTTAGAGGCTCTTTATCCATTATGTCGCCCATGCGCATTGAGGGCTCTTCAAATATGAGCTTATCGAGGGGGACGACACCTGTGAGCCTGCCGGCGGAGTCGACTACGAATATGTTGGATATATGCTCAAGACCCCGGCTCTTTTCCCTCAATACCTGAATGGCCCTCTCAACGGTCTCGTTATCGGGCACTGCGACAAGTTCGGCCTGCATCTTGCCGCCAGCCGTATCCTCGGGGTATGCGAGAAGTTTCTGTACCTCTATGGACTCCTCTTTGTCTATGCCGTCCAGGACATGGCGGGCGTGCTCGTCGGGAAGCTCGGAGATGATATCCGCGGCGTCGTCGCTCTCCATCTTTTCAACGACGTTGACGAGCCTTTCGGGCCTGATGGAAGAGAGGAGCCTGTCCCTCATGTGCTCGTCAAGCTCAAGGAGCACTTCAGAGGCCATGATATCGGTAAGCATCCTGAAAAGGGCAAGGGCCTCTTCCTCGTCAAGCCCCTTGAACATCCTTCCGATGTCGGAGGCATGGAGCCCGGAGAGGAGTTTTTCCACAGCCTCCCTGTCACGGCTCTCGAGGAGCTCTTTTATCTCCTCGACATGATTCTCTGTGAGCTCAACGGTCATGGTCTCTTAAGCTTCCCCGGGCAAATGACAGGTTAAGCCATATTGTCCCGTAACGGGTCGTGGTATGCCGGAGTTTTAATCTGAAGGCGGGTTATTTGAAAAAAGACCTCCGGGACGAGGGTTTTCCCCCGGCCCGGCTCCGGCGTAAGATTATTACGCTAATAGGGAAAATTAACACAGATAAAAAAGGTAAGTCAATATCTAATGGACGGCCCGGCTGGGAAAGCGCGGGAGTTTACGTTACGGCGGGGGCTCTATCTTACGATAAAGAAGGGACCCTTTACGGCCCTCATCACGGACTCGGCGGTGCTTCCGAGGACCATCTCAACCACCCTTGAACGGTGGGTAGCGCCCATAAAGAGGAGGTCGTATCCCTTCTCCTCGTAATACCCGGCGATACGGGCCGGCGCGTTATCGCCCTTGAGTTCGACAAAATCGGTCTTTATGTTGTAGGGTTTTAGATAGTCTGCGGCGTCAACCTGGCTCCGGTCGTCGGCCCCTTCCTTCGAGACCGTAGCAACCGTCAAGGGTAGCTCACACGCCTTCACAAGCTCGGCAGCCAGGTGCATCGCGTCGCTCGCGTTAGGGCTTCCGTCATAGGCGAGAAGAGGGTTTTCCGGGGCCTCGAACTTACCCGGCGCCACGAGGACCGGCTTGGCGGACTTCCTTAACACCGCCTCGGTAACGGAGCCGAGAAGCCCTGAGTCGAACTCCTCGTTCGCGCCCCTCGCCCCGAGGACGACAAGGTCGGCGAGCGTGGCGCTCTCACAGATCTCGTTCGCGACTATACCCGATTTAAGCAGTGTTTGTGCGGGGATTGAGGCGTCTTTAGAGGCCTCCTCAAAGGAAGCGAGCACGGTCTTTCCCCTTGCCTCGAGGATCTCCTTCATCTTCGTGGAAAAATTCAAAAAAGGCTCAAAACCTATAGAGGCGGAAATGTCGTGCAGAAATGGGCCTTCGAGAGACACTATGTCAACGACATAAAGCCCCGTTAGAGAGGCCTTGAATTTTCCGGCGAGCCAGACTGCGTATTTGAGCGCAGAGAGGCTGTGCCTGGAGCCGTCCTGGGGAACAAGTATGTTTTTTATCATATGAGAACGGGCTCCGCGGAAACCTCTGATTCAACGGCCACTTCTCCTCCGACAAAGATCACGTTAAAGAAGTCTCCTTCTTTCCATTTAAGGGTTATGGGGACCTTGACCGTCTCGTCTATGTGCCTCTTTAAAAACCTCGCGCCGTACTTCTTGTTGTATCCCGACTCCACAAGGGCCTCCACCGCCTTATCCTCCACGGCCATGTCCTTACCGTACTCCTGCAAATGCTCCCTTATCCTTTCAAGATACATCTCCGTCAGTTCCTTTACCTCGGCCATGGTAAGGGGAGAGAATACGATAATATCGTCTATGCGGTTCAGGAACTCGGGGGAAAAGGTGCTTTCAAGGTCCTTCAGGATATCCTTCTTCAAGACGGCCGTACTCTGGCCCTCGGGGAGGAAACCCAGGGGTTTTACGTACTTCTTGAATATGTCGGCGCCTATGTTGCTTGTCATTATGATGACGGTGTCGCTGAAGTAGACCCTCTTGCCGCGGCCGTCGGTAAGCCAGCCCTCGTCAAAGACCTGCAGGAAGAGATTCAAGACAAGGGGGTGCGCCTTCTCCACCTCGTCGAGAAGCACTACTGAATAGGGGTTTTCCCTCAGGGGGTTGGTGAGGAGCCCGCCCCGCTCCGAGCCCACAATGCCTCTGGGCATGCCTATGAGCTTGTCAACGGCCACGCCTGAATCCTTGTACTCGCTCATATCGAGCCTTATTATCTTTTTCTCATCGCCGAAGAGAAACTCGGCAAGGGATTTGGCGAGCTCCGTCTTGCCCACGCCAGTGGGACCGAGGAAAAGGAGCACCCCGTCGGGCCTTGAATAATTCTCCTTCAAAGGGCCTTTATTGAGCCGGAGTCTCCTCGAAAGCGCCTCAATAGCCTCTTTCTGGCCTATTATCCTCCTTGCGATGACCTTCTCCATATCCTTGAACCGCGCCGTCGTATCCCTGAAGACCATGTCCCTTGGAATCTTCGTCTCCTGAGAGATAACCTCCACGACATCAGTGACCTTTACCGGTTCATCGGGCCTGTTTATTTCCACCTTTACGCAGGCCGTGTCGAGCCAGCCTATGACCTTATCGGGCATCTTGAGGCTCCGCATATAACGTTTGCTCATATCAAGGGCCGTATTGATGGCGGAGTCCTCTATCTTTACGGAATAATTCTTCTCGAGCCTCGGCTTTATCCCGGTAAGTATCCTCTTCGTCTCCTCTACGGTCGGCTCCGGTACGTTTACGAGGCGGAAACGCCTTGCGAGCGCCTCGTCTTCGGCTATAAATTCCTTGTATTCGGAGAGCGTCGTCGCGCCTATTATCTGCACCTCGCCGCGGGCGAGAGTGGACTTCAGGATATTCGCTGCGTCGGAGGGCACGCCCATGGCGCTCCCGGCGCCTATAAGGGTATGGGCCTCGTCGACAAAGAAGATTATATTCTTCTTCTCCTTTATCTCCTTTATTATCTTCTCAATCCTGTCCTCGAACATGCCCCGGAAGATGGTGCCGGCCACTATGGAGTTCATCTGGATGTTTACTATCTGCTTTCCGCGAAGCCTCTTGGGCACCCGCTCCGGCTCAAGCTCTATTATGCGCGCGAGCCCCTCCACGACGGCGGTCTTGCCCACGCCCGGCTCACCCACCACCATGACGGAGTTGGACCTGTCCACGTGGCAGAGTATCTCCATTACCTGCCCTATCTCGGCCTCCCTGCCTATAATGAGAGGGAGCTTATCGAACCGCGCGAGCTTGTTGAGGTTGACGGCGAAGTGCTTGAGGTTGGGGGGGAGCTCGTACTTCTTCAAGAGTTCCTCCTCCATCTCCTCCTTGCTCCTGACCTTAACGGCTATGCGGCGCATAACATAATCCGGGTCAAGGCCGAAGCTTCTGAAGACCTTTGAAGGCAGGCTGTGATTTTCCTGGAATATGGCTATAAAGAGGTCCGTGGAGTCGAGTTCGTCACGGCCCCACCTGTGGGCCTCTTCACGGGCGAGCCTGAAGACGTTTTTTGTGGCAGGGGGGATCTTGAGACCGAACCCTATGTACTGGCGTGAGATATTAAGGTGTTCGTTCAGGAAACTGATGACGTGGTCGTTATCGAGGTTCAGGTCCTCCATCACCTCTCTGAAAAACTTTTTTTCGACTATGGAAAAGGCTATAAAAAGATGTTCAACACCGAGGTAATAATGCTGACGGTTCTTACTCTCCTCAATGGCTACGTCGAGGATCCTTCTGGCCTTATCTGAAAGCCTGTCCCTTATCTCTTTCAAATCGGTCATCTCCACACCTCGGAGGTTAAGATGGTTAGAACCAGTTTGATCTTTTTTAGCGTCTGCCCTTCTCTCTAAAACTCCTCTTGACGACCAGGTCGGCCGATTAGAATATTATAACGTAAAAACAAAAAAATATAAGTAAAAGTTTAACCACCGGAATTACGCCTTTATTTTACCATAAACCCTTTCTCGGTTCATAGGGATTTGTTCTGTCGAACTCCTCTATAAGCTCGGCCGACTTCTTACTGAGCCCCCTGGGAACGCTTATATTTACCACTACGTACTGGTCCCCCCTTGCCCTTCCGCGGGCCCGGCTCACGCCCTTGCCCTTTATCCTGAATTTCTGCCCCCCCTGCGTGCCGGGCGGGATCTTTATCTTTGTGGCGGCGTCTATGGCAGGGACCTTTATCTCTGCCCCGAGAAGCGCCTCTTTTATTGTTATGGGCACATTTATGTAAATATCCGCTCCCACCCTCTTGAAGTATGGATGGGGTTTGACCCTGGTGATAATATACAGGTCTCCGGGAGGGCCTCCAGCCGAGCCCTCGTGCCCCTTTCCGGCCACCCTGACCCTTGACCCGTCATGTACGCCGGGAGGAATCTTTATGGTAATCCTCTCAGAGGCGCCGCTCCGCCTCGTTACAGTTATCTTGACCTCGCTGCCCTTTACGGCCTTGAGGAAATCAAGTGTCATGGTGTATTCAAGGTCCGCTCCCCTCTGGGGCCCCCTTCTCGCTCCCCTCCCGCCCCTTGCTCCCCTCTCTCCAAAGACCTCACTGAAAAGGTCCTCGAACCCACCCATCCGCCCGAAGCCCATATCCCCGATGTCAAACCCCCCGGCCCCGGGCGGCCAGCCCCCGCCCATGCCGGGCTCAAAGGTTACCCTGCCGGTAAGGTCGTAATCGGCGCGCTTCTTGGAGTCACTTAAAACATGGTAGGCCTCGTTTATCTCCTTGAACTTAGCCTCCATCTGTTTATCACCTGGATGAAGGTCAGGGTGATATTTTCTGGCAAGCGTCCTGTATGCCTTCTTTATATCATCGTCGGAGGCGTCCCTCGATACCCCGAGTATCTCATAGTAGTCTTTTTTAGCCATGGCTTTTGTGAGGGCAGGCGCTCAGCGCTTACCACATCATATGAAATCCCGGGCCGGGTTACCTTGACTTAAGTTACAGGGGCCTTTAACGGGGCGCCGTGGGGCTATCGTTAAAGTAGAAGGTTGAAAAAAGGGGGGATGAGGCTTTTTTGAGGAGATACCGGATGGCTCAAAGACCATCCCCCCTTGTAAAGAAAGGCCGCGCAAAACGGTTCGTCCTATCATGAAAGGGGCGGGTGAAGCAAGGCGTAAAAAAACCCTTAACCCGCGCTGTTCTCCTTATCGTCCACGACCTCGGCGTCCACCACCTCGCCTTCCTCTTTTCCGCCGGCGCCTTCCTCCGGCGCGCCCGGAGCCTCGGCCCCGGCCTGAGCCTGAGCCTCAGAGGCCTTTTTGTACATCTCTTCGGCCAGCTTATTGGAAACGGCGGTTATGGCCTCCACCGCCTTCTTCAGCTCCGCGATATCCTTATCGCCTTCGAGCGCCTTCCGGCCTTCTTCTATGGCCTCTTCAGCCGTCTTGACTTCCGGCTCCGGAAGTTTATCCTTGTTTTCGTTCAGGAGTTTTCTCGTGGAATAAACAAGACCGTCGAGCTGGTTCCTCGTGTCTATCAATTCCTTACGCTCTTTGTCCTCGTCGGCGTGTCCCTCGGCCTCTTTCACCATCTTTTCCACCTCATCCTTGCTGAGCCCGCTCGACGCCGTTATGGTTATGTTCTGCACCTTGCCCGTGGCCGTGTCCTTGGCCGAGACGTTCAATATGCCGTTGGCGTCTATATCAAAGGCGACCTCTATCTGCGGTATTCCCCTCGGCGCCGGGGGTATGCCTATCAAGTGGAACCTGCCGAGCGTCCTGTTGTCCTGCGCCATGGGCCTCTCGCCCTGGAGCACGTGTATCTCCACCTGCGTCTGGCTGTCGGCTGCCGTTGTGAAGACCTCCTGTTTCTTCGTGGGTATGGTGGTATTGCGCTGAATGAGAGGCGTCATAACGCCTCCAAGGGTCTCGACGCCGAGTGAGAGGGGAGTTACGTCGAGGAGCACCACCTCTTTGACCTCTCCGGCGAGCACCCCGCCCTGAATGGCCGCGCCGATGGCCACCACCTCATCGGGGTTAACACCCTTGTGGGGGTCTTTACCGAAGACCTCCCTCACGAACTTCTGTATGGCCGGCATCCTCGTCATTCCTCCGACGAGCACTACCTCGTTCACATCAGAAGAACTCAGACCCGCGTCCTTCATGGCCTGCTCGCAGGGCTTTCTGCTCCTCTGCACAAGGTCATCCACAATTTGTTCGAGCTTTGCCCTTGAAAGCCTCATGACAAGGTGTTTGGGCCCCGAGGCGTCAGCCGTGATAAAGGGGAGGTTTATCTCCGTCTCCATGGTGCTTGAAAGCTCTATCTTGGCCTTTTCCGCCGCCTCCTTGAGCCTCTGCAGGGCCATCCTGTCCTTGGAAAGGTCAACGCCCTGGTCCTTCTTGAACTCCTCCACAAGCCAGTCTATGATGCGCTGGTCGAAGTTGTCCCCGCCGAGGTGCGTGTCGCCGTTCGTGGCCTTCACCTCAAAGACGCCCTCACCCACCTCAAGGATGGAGACATCGAAGGTGCCGCCGCCGAAGTCATAGACGACTATCAGCTCTTCCTTTTTCTTATCGAGGCCGTAGGCGAGAGACGAGGCCGTGGGCTCGTTTATTATCCTCTTTACGTCGAGGCCGGCTATCTTGCCCGCGTCTTTTGTCGCCTGGCGCTGGGAGTCGTTGAAATAGGCGGGCACCGTGATGACCGCCTCTGTCACAGGCTCGCCGAGGTACGCCTCGGCCGCCCTTTTAAGTTTCTGCAGTATGAGGGCGGAAATCTCCGGGGGAAGGTATTCCTTGCCCATATTTCCGGACTTGACGGCGGCCCTGCCCTGAGCGTCCTTTACCACCTCGAAGGGCACCATCTTCATCTCCTCGCTCACCTCGCCGTAGTTCCTTCCCATGAACCTCTTGATGGAGAATATGGTGTTTGTCGGATTTGTAACGGCCTGACGCTTGGCCACCTGCCCCACGAGCGTCTCCTTCTCCTTTGTAAAGGCGACGACGGAAGGCGTTATGCGGCTCCCCTCCTCGTTTACAATCACCTTCGGCTCTCCGGCCTCCATTACCGCCACGGCGGAATTGGTCGTGCCGAGGTCTATCCCTATTATCTTTCCCATCTCTTCCTCCTTAAAACTATTGTCAGATAATATAATATTTCAACATTCGTGTCAAAATCAACGAAAGCCATGACATTACCAATATAATTTAGGTACGGAGAAGGGCTGTGTCAAGGCGGAGCGGATAAATTTCCGGCACGAGGCGGGATAAAGACCAAAAAGAGGTTTTAGCTCGAAAAAATACTCAATTTCATCAAGTGAGAAAAGGCTTACACGTCGCCGAGCACGTACTGCACGATGGATACGGCGGCGATGGCGGCGGTCTCGGCCCTCAGGACCCTCGGGCCCAGCCCCACGGGTATGAAGCCCCCGGACTCGGCGAGGATTATCTCTTCAGATGAAAAGCCCCCTTCAGGGCCTACGAGCAAAATAATCTTATCGATTTTGGGAGGGGCTTTTTTCAGGGCCTCTTCAAGGGGGCCCCCGCCTTCTTCAAAAAGCACTATTCTGAAACCCTGAGAGGCGCCGCCCATGGCATCCTTTAAACTCTTAGAGGAGCTTATTTCCGGCACAAAGGCCCTGCCGCACTGTTTGGCGGCCTCCACAGCCACCCTGTCCCACCTCTTGAGCCTGTTCTTCAACCCCGGCTCACCCGGGGCCGGCACGCTCCTTCCAGCCGGATAATAAACAATCTTTTTTACGCCGAGTTCCGTGGCCTTCTGTATGACCAGTTCAGGCTTATCACCTTTTATAAAGCCCTGTACGAGTGTAATCTCAAGGGGGCTCTCCGCCCTGCCCTCGAGCATCCCGTCTATCGTCACCGACGCCGACGCCCTGCCTACGGATTCAATGGTCGCGAGAAGTTCGAGGCCGAGACCGTTAAAGAGGGCTATCTTTTCCCCCTTCTTGAGTCTCAGGACCTTTTTCAGGTGTACGAACTCGTCGCCCTTAATCAAGGCCTCGAGGGAATTCTCCCGTATGTCAGGCGCGAAAAACCTTCTCATGGCGTTTTTTGATTGAACAATTAAAAAACCTTGGCAGACCCCCGCGGATAGAATCGGGCAATTAAAACCTTTCGCAGACCCTGGCGGATACAATCGGACAATTAAAACCTTTCGCAGACCCCCGCGGATGGAATCGGGCAATTAAAACTTTTCGCAGGCCCTTGCGGATGGAATCGGGCAATTAAAACTTTTCGCAGGCCCTGGCGGATGGAATCGGGCAATTAAAACTTTTCGCAGGCCCTTGCGGATGGAATCGGGCAATTAAAACTTTTCGCCGCCCCTTGCGAATACAAGAGCGGCCCACTGGCCGGAAGAAAAAGTTTTTAAAGGTTTAAGCCCGTGGCGTGAGTACGCCTCGGTAACCGCCGGGGCCTGTCCCTTGAGTATCCCCGAGAGGACAAGACGGGCACCATTACAAAGGGCGAGCCTGCCGGAAAGAGCGCCGGCGAGCCTTACCAGAACCCCGGAGAAGATATTGGCCGTAACAACGTCGTATCTTTTCCTTATCCTCTCCACGGCCGCCCCGCTTATTGAGGCCTTAATATTATTGACGCGAACGTTTTCTCTCGCTATCTTCACCGCCCCGGGGTCAATGTCAATGCCTGTAGCCGCTCCGGCCCCGAGCTTCATGGCCGCTATGGCGAGTATCCCCGTGCCTGTGCCCACGTCGAGCATCTTCTGGCCCGCTCCCCCCGCCCCTTTAGCGCCCCCTCTTTTCAGGATCATAAGGAGGGCCTTGAGGCAGAGTTTAGTCGTGGCGTGGTGGCCGGTGCCAAAGGCCATGGACGGGTCTATCTCAATAAAAATATCGCCGGGCTTCTTTTCCACCTCTATCCACGGCGGCCTTACTACGACCCTTCGCCCGCCGTAAAAAACCCTTACGGCCCTTATCCCGTCCCTCCATTTTACGGACCAGTCACTGTCCCTGTATTCCGAGAGGTTAAACTCCCAGCGGATTTCTTCAAGACCCTTCACCAGGGCGGGCAGCTTCCGCGCGGCATCTTCCTTCTTCAGGTAGGCGACACAGGCGGTGAGGGGGGTTTCAAGGCATGGCTTTGCCTCAGCGGCGCCCGGTAAAACCTGCACGAGCGAATCATCTTCGAGCACACCGGGGCTTCCGGCGGCGATAAAGAAATCTATAGCCCTCTCTTTCGCCATGGCTTTGCCCCAGGCCCTGATCTCTATCCAGTCTCCTGTCATATTTTTAATGAGCAGAAAAATAACGCGCCTTCATCATACACTCAGATCACGACCTCATATTCACGAACTGGAGCGCCACGTCGAGGTCCTTTGATTTAAGCCCGCTTATAACGGCCTGAAGGTCATCGAGCTTCTTGCCCGTCACCCTTACCTGCTCGTCCTGTATCTGGGCCTGTACCTTGAGTTTAAGCCCTTTTATTATCTTTACAATCTCTTTCGCCTTCTCCGTGGCGATGCCCTGGCGTATCTTTACGTTCTGCTTCTTGAGCCCGCCCGAGGCCTCCTCAATCTTACCGTACTCAAGGGCCTTTATGGAGATCCCGCGTTTCAAAAGCCTTGTTTCAAGAATATCGGCCACGGTCTTGAGCCTTGAGTCGCTGTCTCCCGTGAGGTTAATCTCTCCGGCTTTGTCCCACCTTATCTCGCACTTCGAACCCTTGAAGTCATACCTGTTTTCGATCTCCTTTACGGCCTGGTTTACCGCGTTATCCACCTCCTGAAGATTGACCTTTGAAACTATATCGAAACTCGCCATTACCTCTCCTTTCCGTAAAAAGCCCTCTATCTTTTTATAACAACCACGCCATCGGGCGCCTTGAACTCGAAGAGGTCGTCCGCCATATCCCCGTTTATGACGGGGGCCGAAAAATCCACACCGGTCCTGCCACCGAGCCGGTCGGTGACGACAAAACCCAGAACGACAAGGTCAGACTCCCCTACCTTCAGGGTAAGGCTCTCCATGTCGGGCCGGTCATTTTTCGGCGTCAGTTCGATTGTGTAAACCCCCCCTTTTTTACTGACTTTACGCTCCCGAAAAACCCTCTCTATACTGCCCACTCCTGAGAGAAAATCCTTCGCGATCCCCGACTCCTCTCCCCTTACCATAGTCTTTACCGCCTGATTGAGGTCCGGCTGGTAAAACCACAGCACGCGCCCGTTACTGATTATCCTGTCCTTTACGGGAGAGATGTAGTCCCACCTCATACGGCCCGGCTTCTTAAGGTATACCCTGCCCTTCGAGGTGGTACTGCCGCCGAAGGCGTCCTTTGTGACCTGTGTGAAACCTGCCTCAATGGACTGTATCTTTTCATACCTCTCCTGAAGTCTTTTAATTATATCACCGGCGCCACGGGCATAAACAGCACCATAGGCAAGGCAAACGAATAAAAGGGCCGTGACAGGCGCAATAAAATCATTTTTCCCTACTTTAAAACCTCCGGCCATTATCCCTGCCTCCTCTTTAAGACCTCGCGCGGACGGCTCCCCTGCGAGGGGCCCACGATGCCTTCGTGCTCCATACGTTCTATAAGGCGGGCTGCGGTGTTGTAGCCTATCCTGAACCGCCTCTGAATATACGACGTGGATATCATCTCCAGGCTCGACGCAAGCTCAACGGCTTCGTCATAACGCCTTAAAAATTCCTCGCTCAAATCCTCGTCCTCCTCGCCGGCGGCCTTTTCGCTCTCCTTGATGAGCGTTTCGTCATAAGCGGGGCTGCCCTGCCCCCTCCAGAACTCCGCCACCTTCTTTATCTCCCCTTCCGAGATATAGACCCCGTGAAGCCTGTGGAGCTTCGATGTATTGGGCGGGAGAAAGAGCATATCGCCGCTTCCGAGGAGCGTTTCGGCTCCAGTAGAGTCGAGTATGGTGCGCGAATCCGTTCTTGTGGGCAGTTGGAAGGCGATACGGGCCGGGAAGTTCGTTTTTATAAGGCCCGTGACAACATCGACGGAGGGCCTCTGCGTGGCCACGATGAGGTGAATACCCGAGGCCCTGGCCATCTGTGAAAGCCTTACCATGCTCTCCTCCACGTCCTTTCCAGAGGTCATCATGAGGTCGGCGAGTTCGTCTATGATGACGACAATATAGGGCAGCCTCTTATGCTCCCCGTCTTCGGCCTTATTCTCCTTGATGAGATGGTTGTACATATCTATATTCTTGGCGCCCTTGTCGGTCATGCGCCTGTAACGCTTGACCATCTCCGCCACCAGGCTCTTAAGCGCCGCGGCCGCCTTCTTCGGCTCTGTTATGACGGGGGTAATAAGATGGGGTATGCCCTCGTAGGCGGTAAGCTCAAGCATCTTGGGGTCGATCATCAGGAGTCTCACCTCCTCGGGCGTGGCCTTGAGAAGTATGCTGGCTATCATGGCGTTTACAGCCACGCTCTTTCCGGCGCCCGTGGCCCCGGCTATAAGGAGATGGGGCATTTTGGCGAGGTCGGCGACAAAGGGGTTGCCTGCGATATCCTTTCCAAGGGCGAGGCTGAGACGCGAGCGGGATTTGGCGAAGGCGTGCCCCTCGACGAGGTCCCTGAAAAATATCTTCTCCCTCCCGGCGTTGGGTATCTCAATGCCGACTACCGATTTTCCGGGTATGGGGGCGATGATCCTTATTGAAGGCGCCTTCATGGCCAGCGCCAAATCGTTGGAGAGGTTTATAATCCTGCCCACCTTTACGCCCGAGGCGGGCTCGAACTCGTACATGGTTACTATGGGGCCGGGCCTCACCTCTATAACGTTACCTGAGATTCCGAAGTCCAGGAGTTTTCTGCTTAAGATCTTGGAGTTCTCAAGAAGGGCGGCGTTATCTATGGCGGCGCCGCTCCCATGAGCAGGGTCAAGGAGGTCCGCCGAGGGGAGTTTGAAGCTCCCCCTGGGGCTTGTAATTTCGAGGTGGTCTTCCGATGAGGCAGAGGACGGGGTGGCCGCTGGGGGCGGGGCCTTTTTCGGGGCCGCCGGGATATCCTTATCCTTTATCTCAGGGGTTATAATGGCGGGATAACCCTTTTCCGGCTCCGACTCTTTCTCGCCGCCAGCTTTTTCCTTTTTCTTTTTCCTGGCCTTATTACGGGCCTTCCTTGCCCCGGCCTTTGCGGCGATTATTTCCTTAAGCCTCTCTGAGATGGAACCTGAAAAGGCTATCGTTGACCTAAATCCGCCAAAGACCGTCTGAACGAGAGAAAGCCCCGTGGTGGCGAGCATGGAGACAAGGACCGCCGAGACAAGCACTATAACGGCCCCCGTTACGCCGAGGTACGAGGCGAGGGGCCCGCCGATAGTCCTGCCTATCGACCCCCCCGCCCCTTCGGTATCGGTTATAACCTGAATCAGCGCGGATAACGCCGGTATAAACACGATAAAACCGGCGGGAGCGGCGTGAGTGAGCTTAAAAACGCGCCTTAATAAAAACCTTATGGAAAGGATAAAGAGAAAAAACGGGAATGTGTACGAGGTGTAACCGAGAAAGGTGATGAGCCCCCATGAAAGGAAATCCCCGACGACGCCGCCCCAGTTGGCCGGCTCGCCCCGCGAGAAAAGGCTTATGGCCGTGTAGAGGGCCATGGCCATGAGCACTATGCCTATGGCCTCCTGCTTGAGGCCCGACTCTTTCTTTTTTTCCGCCATATCTTTTTATTAAAAACCGCCTGCAACCCGTTTTTTAAGTCCCGGCAGACCCGTTTCTAAAATAACCTGAAAAACTCAGGGGTTCTTGAACTGCTTGCTGAGCGTTATGCCCTGAAACTGATAAGAAGACCCTATCTTCGGCCCGTAGACCTTCTCCGGGACCTCTCTCATCTTTTCATAGGTAAGCTTGCAGAATGTCTGGCCGTGGGCGATCATGAAAGGCGCGTCATGGGCCCTCACCTCAAGGACGGCCTTCGTGCCCTTTACCTCGCCGCCTGGCCCGTAGCCGAAGCCCGGGTCGAAGAAACCGGCGTAGTGGGTGCGGAGTTCCCCGGAGCCCGCCTCGTAGGCGGCCATCTCGGCGGCGTATTCAGGGGGTATGCGTATCTTCTCCTTGGACGAGAGTATGTAGAAGTCCTCCGGTTCGAGTATGAGTGTGCCCTTCTCGTTCCGGTAGATGGGTTCCCAGAAGTCCTTGATATTATAATGGTTTCTCTTCGTAAGGTCAACGACGTGGCTGTTCTTCCTGGACTTATACCCTATGACGCCGCCGGGGCCGTCCCCCTCGAGGTCGACTCCCATGAAGAGCCCCTTTGAAATTTTTACGTTCTCGGCAGGCACCCCTTCTTCGCCTTCATAGAGTATCCCCGGACTTAAGTGGAGCCCTTTCAACTCCTCATCGCTAAGGACGCAGTCCCCGCCCATAAGACGGAGTTGGACAAGGCTCAGCCCCTCTCTTACCTTGATGGTAAATGACCTCGGCAGGACCTCAAGAAAAAGCCTTCCGCCATAACCATCAGCGATGTCGTCAAAACGGGGGTTCCTGTCCGTCAGTACCCTCGCGAATATATCAAGTCGACCTGTTGTTGACTTCGGGTTCGCCCTCGCCGAGACGCCTTCGGGGAGTCTCAATTCCTCGATTAGGGGTATAAGGTATACGTGCCCCTTTTCAAGTATCCCTCCGCCTGATATATCGGTCTCATACATTACAAGGTCCGAGCCGTAAAGGTCGGGGGCGTGCAATTGCTCCATAACCTCATGGCTCTCGGGCAGAAAACTGGAGACGAGCCTGTAGGCCTTTGAGCCGAGCCGGAGGTCCATGCTCGCCGGCTGGATCTGAACCTCGCCTATTGGGGCGCCCTTTGAGGATATAACCCCTTTTTCAACGCAATCCTTAAGGGCCTGCCAGCTGTAGACTCCGCTCTTTTTCTTCAACCGCTCTCCTTAAATCGATTATCCCTTGTATTCCGAAATCCCTTTATACCAAACGAAAAAAGGGCGGGCTGAGCAAAAAAAACCGCCGCTAAGATGTTATAGCAGTAAAACCCGAAGGTCAAGATTTTATATGTCTTGATATAAAAACGGTAATTTTCCGGAAGGATGTAAACTGCCGGGGATTAAGGATTTAAATAGCCGGGGATATTGAGGGGTTAAGAGGTTGGTCTTAAAAAAAGCGGGGCGGCTTAATCAGCAGAATTTGAGTCCGGCCTTGGAAATGCCGTATATCTTCTTGGCCCATACTATACGGGCGCTCTTTTCCATTTTGGATTTCCTGATATAGATCCTCACCGTATCATCCTCGTCAAAGGGGAGATAGCCCTTCATCCTGATACCGAGGCCGTCCCGGGATATATCCATCAGCCTGACCGGCACCCTGACATCGCCCTTCATGAGATCGCAGTGGTCATGCGTAATATCCCTCTTGGCCCCCCTCTTATCCTCATATGCGGCTATAGAGGCGAATCCGCAATAAGGACAGGGCATCTTCGACTCATTTGCGGCGCTGTAATAAGGATTACTGCATCTCGCGCATTCCTGTCTTTTCATGTCAGCCATAAATTCTCAAGAAGCATTCAAAAAACATGATGAATGTTATATTAAACGACGCGGCAGTTTTGATTATAATAAGATTGGTTTGATTTTGTCAAATAATTTTTAAAAAAAATGTTCTATGTAAATATTAAGTTTATTTTATCAACCATATATTAATCAATTCCTCCGCTCCGCTCCACAACAAAAAAACCTCTCAAAAGCCTGTAAAAACCCGCCTCCCCTTGACATTCCCCCCCCTCTCTGATAAACGGTAAATGTGAAAAAGAGCCGTGGAAAACAACCGGGGCTGAGGTTCAAGGCCGTTTATATCTTTGGCGCCGTAATCTTAGCCATAACCCTCTTTACCGTATTCGGCGACAAGGGGCTTATCGACGTCTACAGGATCAAAAAAGACAGGAACAATATTTTAAGATACAACAGCGAGCTTGAAAAAGAGAACGCCGGCCTCGAAAGAAGGATAGCCCTTTTAAAGAAAGACAGGCGATACATAGAAGATATCGCCAAAAAAGAACTGGGCATGATAAGAAAAGACGAGGTCGTCTACAGGTTCGAAGCATTGGATTAGCCCCTCCCGGAAACGCCCCGCCTCATTTTTGTGACCCCCCCTTTTTAAATCACCCTTTTTAAATCCAGGAAAAGGATATTTTTGTTGAACCGCTGAAAGTAGCGGCAGGGCCGTCTACATTCAGCCCCCTTTCATGGAAACGCCTTTTGGGGCCCGGCGTAGCAGAGCCCCTCTCCACCTCTCATAAGGGGCCGGCCGGGTTAAAAGACAAAAAAACAGACATAATTGACTAACCCCATAAAAAAGGTTATAAGTTTTTTCCTATGGAAAGAATCATAAAGACCGCCGGCATCCAGATAGCCCCAACAGGGGACGGGGAAAAAACCCTTAAAAAGACCGGGGAGCTTATAGCGCTCGCCGCCGACGAGGGGGCGGCTATCGTGGCGCTTCCCGAACTCTTCAACACCCCCTGGTTCCCGGCGGCCATCGACAAAACGAATTTCTCCCTCGCAGAGGAGGCCGACGGAAGGACCATCTCCTCACTAAGGGAGACCGCCGCCAGTAAAAAGGTCTATATAGTGGCGACGATTTTCGAAAAGGACGGGGCGGACCACTTCAACACCGCCTTTGTAATAGGCAACGACGGCTCCATCAAAGGTAAATACAGGAAAATACATGTGCCGGGGATACCGCTCTGGGAGGAGAAGAGCTACTTCAAGCCCGGCGACCTCGGTTTTCCCGTTTTCAAGACCCCGCTGGCCACGATCGGGGTCCAGATATGCTGGGACGTCTTCTTCCCCGAGGGTTTCAGGGTCCTCGCCCTGAAGGGCGCCGAGATAATATTCACGCCGACGGCGTCGGCCTTTTACCATTCACACAAAAAATGGGAGCGCGCCATTTCCGCCGCCGCCCACTCTAACGGCCTTTTTATCTTCAGGGTCAACAGGGTGGGAGAGGAAGAGCGCCAGGAATTTTACGGCAGGAGTTTCTGCACCAAGCCCGACGGCGAGCTCCTTATGCCGCCGAGCGGGGCCTCCGAGGGGATAGTCCTCGCCGAGATAGATTTAAGCGAAATCGATTCCACGAGACAGGAATGGGTCTTTTTAAAGGACAGAAGGCCCGGGGAATACGGCAAGATTACGGAGGAGACGGGTGAAGGCAAGGGTTCGTGAGATAATAGAGGATGCCCTCGACGGGCTCATAAAAGACGGCGTCTTCAAGGGTATGGAGGAGAGGCCCGGGATAATCGTTGAAAGGCCGAAGCAAAAAGAATTCGGAGACGCCTCCACCAATATAGCCATGCTCCTCGCGAAACCTCTCAGGAAAAAACCCCGCGATATAGCAGAAAAAATTGCCCGGAAGGCCGGAGCTGCCGGGGACGTTGAAAGATGCGAGGTGGCGGGGCCGGGTTTCATAAATGTCTTTTTGAATAAGACCTACTGGCCTTCGAGGCTCAAGGAGATACTCGCAGACGGCTCCGGCGTCGGCAAACTCGACGTGGGGGCGGGCAAAAAGGTCCAGGTCGAGTTCGTGAGCGCCAACCCCACGGGCCCCCTGCATATAGGCCACGGCCGGGGCGCGGCCGTGGGGGACTCCATGGCCAATATCCTGAAGGCCGCGGGCTTTGATGTGACGAAAGAGTTTTACATAAACGACGTGGGCCGTCAGGTGGAGGTCCTTGGCCGCTCCGTATACCTGCGCTATCTCGAACTCCTCGGCCGCGTGGTAGTCATGCCAGAAGAGTCTTACAGGGGCGGGTATATAAAGGACGTGGCCGGGGAATTTTTGGACGCAAAGGGCGACGCCTTCAAGGAGACGCCCGAAGAAGAGGCCATACCGGTCTTCAGGGACTTCGCAAAAGAAAGACTCCTCGAAAGGATAAGAAGGGACCTCCTGGACTTCGGCATTGAGTTCGATGTCTGGTACAGCGAGAAGTCCCTCCATGAAAAGGGTCTCGTTACAAAGGCCCTCGAAGAACTCAAGGAAAAGGACCTCTCCTACGAGGAGGAAGGCGCGCTCTGGTTCAGGAGTTCCGGCTTCGGTGACGACAAGGACAGGGTCCTTATAAAGGCCGACGGCGCCATGACTTATTTCGCCTCGGACATCGCCTACCACCGGGACAAATTAGAGCGGGGTTTCGACACTCTCATAAACGTCTGGGGCGCCGACCACCACGGCTATGAGTCGAGGGTTCGGGCCTTTATAAAGGCCATGGGCCGCGACGACTCGGCCCTTCATATAATATTCATCCAGCTCGTCTCGCTCCTCCGGGACGGCGCGCCCGTGGCCATGGGCAAGAGGCAGGGCGAGTTCGTCACCCTGCGCCAGGTCATGGACGAGGTGGGTAGCGACGCGGCCCGTTTCTTCTTCCTTACGAGGAGGGCCGACGCGCACCTCGACTTCGACCTTGAACTGGCAAAGAAACAGGCCCCTGAAAACCCCGTCTACTATGTCCAGTACTGTTACGCGAGGATAAAATCCATCTTCGAATTCGCCGCTGAAAAAGGCGCCGGTATTCCCGAAGAGGCCGACGAAAAAGACCTCGCGAGGCTCGACGGAGAGGACGCCGTGGAGTTGATAAAGCACCTCGCATCATTTGACGAGGTAATAGAGAGGAGCGCGCTGGACTATGAGCCCCACAGGGTCACCTTTTATCTAATGGAACTGGCCGGCCTCTTCCACCCCTATTACAACCGTAACAGGGTCGTTACCGAAGACGCCGGGCTTACCCGAGCGAGGCTCTTTTTATGCAGGGCCGTGGCGAATGTCACGGGGGCGGGCCTTAAACTCCTCGGCATATCGGCCCCTGAGAAGATGTAATTTTTTACGCGAAGGAATGACCTTTGGAGCCCCCCGGTCAGGGGTTGCCGGGCAGGGCCTTTTTATTGACAGTCTTTTAATTTTTATGATAGATTTTTATATTGACGGCGGACGTCCGGGGTTACCTTCCCCTGAGGGAATACCTCAAGACCCTGAAGGCCAGCCGTTATTGTTAATTAAAAAAATATGGTGGGCGTAGCTCAGCTGGTTAGAGCACTGGATTGTGGTTCCAGGGGTCGGGGGTTCGAATCCCCTCGTCCACCCCAGTTTTTTTCGCGACAAAATCAAATCCCTATCCTCTTAGCACTTTCCATACCTCGCCTTCCGTTACGCAGGGTGACATCGTCCGCCTTAAAACCGCCCATGAACTCGTTGAAAAGGGCCAGACGCGCGGGAAGATTGTATTGAGGGTGAGGGAGTGAACTCGGAACTTCAGGCAGAGAACAGCCCTGAAGGCTGAATTGATTTTTGATAAAGCCGGGTGGGCACGGCCCACCAAAAAAGCGTGCAAATAAACGGAGAAAGACGGCGGGCAATGCCCGCCCTACTGAACTCCCATCATGGAGGGTGTTTGTTTTTCACCCCCCCCGCTGAGGACAAGAAATCCCCCCCTTCCCCCCTTTTTTTAAAGGGGCGACTAAAACCTCTTTAAAAATTCCGCCGGGGTCTGGATCTCGATACTCAGGTACTGCCTTAACGCCACGAGCGCCTTATCGCCGCTGATTATCGCTTCGGCCTTCAACGCCACGGCGCATTCGACGAACTTGTCGTCATCGGGGTCGCCGTCAACTACCTCTATCTCCGGCGTCTTCGTGGTAAAGACTATATTGAACCCCCTTGAAAAGAGGGCCAGAAGCTCTCCAAGTTCCTCCTCGTCCTCAAGGCCGACGCGCTTTAAGACCTCGAAGTATTCGTCAAGGATGTCATTGGAGAGGCAAAGCGTCACCCGCCCATCCCTCCAGAGGTCTATGACCCCGCGGGGATTGCCGCCGAAGAAGGAAGAGACGAAGACGTTGGTGTCTATGATTGCCCTCATCTCTTTGCCTTCCGGACCTCCCTTACCGCCCTTTTGACATCCTCCGGGGTCTTTCCTTTGGCCTTGAGTTTCTTACCCACCCTCTCCCAGAGGCCGTCGATGTAGGAACTTATATCGTGCTCCTTTACGTACTCCTCGATAAGCTCCCTCACCTTCTCGCTCGTGTTCTTACCCTCGATCCTGGCGAGCCTCGTGATATTTTCCTTAAGCTCCGGGTCCATCCGGATTATCATCTGTGTAGACATAGCCTGATTCTCCCATGTTATATATTTTGTATATATTGTATATCAGATATAGCAATATGTCAACCCCACCTCCCCCCTTTTTCCTGAACCTATTTAAGAGCTTACGACGCCGTAAAAAAACCGCTTCATGGGGGGCTTTTTTCTTTGAAAAAAGCCCCTTTTTTTGTTGTAAATCTTGATTTTTGATGGTAAAATTTGACAATTTATGTTATTATAAGTTGTTGTTATATAAGAGTTTTTTATTATACCCCCCGCCGAACGACAAAAACCGCAGGAAAAGGGTTTTAAAAAGAAAGGAACTATGAAATTGAGCAAAGTCGAGAGCGCGAAAAAGACGGAAAGCAAGGCCGGCCCGGCACCTTCCCCTTCGTATGATGAAAAATCCATAAAGGTCCTCGGCGGCCTTGAGGCCGTGAGAAAAAGGCCCGCCATGTACATCGGCTCCACGGGGCCCATGGGGCTGCACCACCTCGTCTACGAGGTGGTGGATAACGCCATAGACGAGTCGCTCGCCGGGTTCTGCAAGAACATCGACGTCACCGTCCACAGCGACAACTCGGTGACGGTCTCCGACGACGGCCGGGGCATACCCGTAAAACCCCATCCCGTGAAGAAAAAACCCACCGTGGAGGTGGTATTGACGGAACTGCACGCAGGGGGCAAATTCGAGAACAAGGCATACAAGGTCTCGGGCGGGCTCCACGGCGTCGGCGTGACGGTGGTGAACTTCCTCTCGGAGTGGCTCAACGTGGAGATAAAGAGGAACGGGCAGGTCTTTTCTCAGAGCTACGTTGGGGGCCGTCCCGTAACCAAGCTCAAAATTGAGGGCAAGACCAAAAAGACGGGGACGACCATATCCTTCAAGCCCGACGCGAAGATATTCGACGCGACGGAGTACAGTTTCGACACCCTGAGCCAGCGCCTCAGGGAACTCGCCTTCCTTAACGCCGGAATAAAGATAAGGATAAAGGACGAGAGGAGCGACAAATCCCACGAGTTCCAGTACAAGGGCGGGATAAAGAGTTTTGTGGAGCACCTGAACAAGGCCAAGACCCCCATCCACCCGAAGATAATCTACTTCACAGGCGAGAAGGAGGGCGTCTCCATAGAGCTGGCCATGCAGTGGAGCAACTCCTACTCGGAGAATATCTTTTCTTACGCCAACAACATCAACACCACAGAGGGCGGCACCCACCTCGTGGGGTTCAAGTCGGCCCTTACGAGGACGATAAACAGTTACGCAACGGGCAAGAACCTCCTCAAGAACATGAAGGAGACCCTTCAGGGCGACGACGTGAGAGAGGGGCTTATGGCCGTCATAAGCGTGAAGCTCCCCAACCCCCAGTTCGAGGGTCAGACCAAGACAAAGCTCGGCAACAGCGAGATTGAGGGGTACGTAAAGACCATCATAAACGAAAAACTCTCCGCGTTCCTTGAGGAGAACCCTTCTGTCGGAAAGAAGATAGTCAATAAGGCTGTGGACGGCGCGCGCGCGAGAGAGGCGGCGCGTAAGGCCAGGGACATCATAAGGAGAAAAGGCGCCCTTGAGTCATCTTCCCTTCCGGGAAAACTCGCCGATTGCCAGGAGACGAACCCTCTCTTATGCGAGATATTCATAGTCGAGGGCGACTCGGCCGGCGGCTCGGCCAAGCAGGGCAGGGACAGGAAGTTTCAGGCCATACTCCCCCTGAAGGGCAAGATATTAAACGTTGAGAAGGCGCGCTTCGACAAGGTCCTTTCCAACGAGGAGATACGGACCATAATAATGGCGCTGGGCTGCGGCATAGGCTCAAACGACTTCAAACCGGAAAAACTCCGCTACGACAGGATAATCATAATGACGGACGCCGATGTGGACGGCTCACACATAAGGACGCTGCTACTGACCTTCTTCTACCGCCAGATGAAGACGCTCGCCGAGAAGGGGCATCTTTACATAGCCGAGCCCCCGCTCTTCAAGGTAAAACGGGGCAAGGTGGAGAAGTACCTCAAAGACGAACCGGCCTTCGAGGATTTTATTTTCGAGTCGGTCCGCGCAGGCGTAACCGCCACGACGAAGGGCAAAAAAACCCCCCTTCAGGGAGACGCCCTTATAGGCGTATTAAAAAAGATCTCCACCTTCAAAAAGAAACTGGCGAGGATGACGAGTAACGGCAGGGACCCCGAAGTGATTAGCGCCCTCGCCTTTCAAGATACTTTAAGCGTTGATACGCTTAAAAAGGCGCGGGAGGCGAAGGCCCTTGCCGGGGTGATAAAAAAGGGTGTGGAGGGCTCCCCCTCGCCCCCTGACTCGGTAGAGGTTACGGCCTCGGAGGACATGGAGAACGGAGGCAACCTCATCCGATGCCTCACAAAAAGAAACGGCCTTAAGAAGGAAACCGTTATTGACAAGACCCTTTTGTCCTCCAATGAATTCGTTGAACTCAGCGCCGTGGCAAAGGGGCTCCTCTCGGCCGCAAGCCCGCCCTTCGTCATCAGGGACGGGGACACGGAGGCGGGCGCCGGGTCATATATCGAGCTTATGGAACGCCTCCTGGAATACGGCAAAAAGGGGCTTACTATTCAGAGGTACAAGGGCCTCGGCGAGATGAACCCCGACCAGCTCTGGGAGACGACTATGGACCCTGAAAAGAGGATATTATCGCAGGTGAAGATAGAGGACGCCGTGGAGGCCGACGAGATATTCTCCAAGCTCATGGGCGACAGCGTGGAGCCGAGAAGAGAATTTATCGAGAAACACGCCCTCGACGTATCAAACCTCGACGTTTAATTTTTTCCTTATGAAAGGATTTTGATAAAATGACGACACATAGCACGCAGAGAATCGGCCTCTACATAGACGGCGCCAACATCACCCGTAACGGCGGGTACGGCATGAGGTTCGACGTCTTGAGGGATTTTTCCTGCCGCGCCAGCGGCGAGCCCATAAGGCTTAACGCCTACGTCGTATATGACGAGGAGCGCGCGAAGACGGACCACGACTACCGGGAGCGCACCTTCAACTTCCATTCCACGCTAAGGGACTACGGCTACAAGGTGATAGAAAAAATCGTCTCGTGGTACGTGGACGAAAGCGGGAACCGTTTCGGAAAGGCCAACGCCGACCTCGACATGGCCGTTGACGCGCTTTTGCAGTCCGAGAACCTTGACAAGGTGATAATGGCCACGGGCGACGGGGACTTCATTCAGGTAATCAGGGCGCTTCAAAACAAGGGCTGCAGGGTGGAGGTGGTCGCCTTCCAGAACGTCTCCTCGAACCTCAAAAGGGAGGCGGACCTCTTCATGTCCGGCTACCTCATACCGAACCTCCTTCCCATTGAGGGGGCGGACCCGAAAAAACACTGGGGCGAGGAGGGCTCGCGCGTCCGGGGGATCTGCTACACCTTCAACAAAACGAAAAACTTCGGTTTCATGCGTTACATAAAGAACATGGGGCCGGGGCTGTGGATTACCGACACGAGGAGAAGCGACTCGCCCTACTCCACTGCCTTCGCCCACGAGTCGAACTTCGAATCCCAGTCCGATATAAAAAATCTGCCGAGCCGCGACCTCATCTTCGAATTCGACATAGTGAAGGGCGAGAAGGGCATGCAGGCCTCGAAGATAAAGCGGGTATATCCGTAAGCCGTTCCAGTACCCCCTCTATTAGCATTAGATTCAAAGGGGTTCTCTTATAGACAGTCTAAAAAAACATCCTCCATACAAATACAAACCCGCCGCCGCGCCCTTTATCCCCATCAACTAATCTTCCTTTAACGTCGTGGCTGTATAATATAATAACGGCAATTTGTTGACCGCCCCGTCTTCTCCCCATCTTTCCCACATCTCCTCATCGGTGCGCGTCAATTTAGACGGGCGCTAAAAAAAGGACGGATAGACGAAGAGGCCGCTTCCGGCGAAATGAATCGTTGAATATATTTTTTTATTCTGGTACGTGTTAAAATATTGGCGTTTATTTAATTAAGCCCGTCATTGAACCTATCGCGGGAGGTTTATCGGTCATGGAAGTTAACGGAAAAAAGAGGACTTCTTTTTTAGGGATTCTCAACCTCGTCTTTACCGTCGCCGATTACGCCATACTTATAATCGTGGCGGTGGGAATCATCTACCTGGCGGCCCAGCTCCTCTTCGACGCTTTCTACGACGCCGTATTCTTATGGACCAGACATACCATACCGCACCTCTTAAGCGAACTGATGTTCACACTAATCATCATGGAGCTTTTCAGGCAGGTGCACAGGCAGATCAACAAACATAGATTCTCCCTCAATCCATTCCTCTATATCGGTTTCATAGCAAGCGTGCGGGGGCTTCTCCTTACCCAGATGGCGGTCACAATGGGCGACACGGAATGGTTTCAGGGGATGATCCAGATAGCGATACACGCGGGGATACTGCTGGTCCTTGTTGTGTGCTACATACTGTACAACAAGACTTACACGAAAAGCGGCGATGAGATCTGAGCCTTGAGCCCATTTTTCAACAGCACCTGGAGTTTTTCCTGTCAATGTTATGTATAAAACCCTCAACCATTTCAGCGCCCCCTCTCTACGATACGGAAGGTCGAAGAGGATAGTAATCCACTGCGCGCTCTTCTCAGCCCTTGCCCTCATGACCGCCGGTTGTGAGACGAGAACCCTGCCTGAGGCCGACTCTCCTCCCGCCGTCCTTTACGCGGCAAAGTGCGGCCTGTGCCACCCGCCACGCCACCCTCAGGTACATACCTATACGGGGTGGAAAAAGGTCGTTTCCGTCATGGAGGAAAGGGCGGAGGACAAGGGCATAAAGCCCTTGTTAAGCAAGCAGGAAAAAACCGTCATACTCGACTATCTGAAAAAAAACGCAAGGAAGGGCTTTTAGTCCGGCACAGGCTCAACCTGCGGAGTCGGCCGCGCATTAGAAAAAGGGGCGATGATAACCGGCGGGTGCTGTTATCGTCCTGTGTTTTATTATTCCTCACCCTTACTCTACATCCTCGTCCCTGTCCTCTGTTTTCCCTTCGTCTGTGCCTTCACCTTCCTCTTCCACCGTCTCCTTCTTCTTTCCGAATACCTTCGCGACGACGACCCCCAACGCGTAGAGCACAAGGAGGGGGCCGGCCATAAGGAGCTGGTTGAAGATGTCGGGCGTGGGTGTGAGGACCGCCGCGGCAGTGACTATTGCAAGGACGGCGTATCTCCACCACGACACCAACTGGCCCGCCGTAACCAACCCCATCCTCGCCAGTACGAGTATGGCCAGGGGGAGCTGATAAACTATGCCGAAGGCGAGAAGGAGCCTCGTGACGAGAGAGAAGTAACTGTTCATGGAGAGTATGGGCCTTAAGTCCTCGCTCGCGTAGCTTAAAAGGTATTTGAAGGCGAAGGGAAAGACTACGAAGAAGGCGAAGATGACGCCGGAGAGGAAAAGGAGAAGGGAAACGACAACCAGCGCTATGAACCAGCGCCTTTCGTTCCCGTAAAGCCCTGGGGCTACAAAGGCCCATGCCTCGTAAAGGATAACGGGGCTCGCGAGAACAACGGCGCCGAGGAAGCCTACCTTTATATACACGAAAAAAGGTTCCACAACGCCGGTAAAGGCGATGAAATCGAAACCCTCGGGCATGGCGGGGATAAGGGGGCCGGTCAAGAGATGGTACAATTTGTCTGAAAAGGCGTAGGATATGATAAAACCCGCGGCAAGGGCCGCTATGGAGATGATTATCCTTTTTCTCAGCTCCCTTAAGTGCGCGGTCAAACTCGCGGTTGTCGCCCGGTCTTCGGCCATAATCAGTCCGCCGGCCCGGCCTTACGGCCCTTTGCGGTTTTTGTTTTTTTTGTAGCGCCGCCCTTCGCCTTCCTCGCACGTCTTTTAGGCGCGGCGGCTTCTTTTTCAAGCGGCCCCGTTGACGGGACTTCGGTTTCAGGCTCACTCGCCGGGGGCCCGCTTCCGGCGAGGTCTATGCCGCTTACCGTCCTCTTTATGTCGTGCGTCGTCCTCTTGAATTCGTTAAAGGCCTTTGCGAGAGTCCTCGCCACCTCGGGTAGCTTATCGGGCCCGATTACAAGGAGCGCCACCACGAGGACGACAAGGAGTTCTGCGAATCCGATACCGAACATTGGGGACACCTTTTCTGTTTAACTGGATTAACTCGAAGGAGGGATTACGAGAACCGGCACAGTCGATTTCTTCAAAACCTTCTCGGCGGTGGAGCCGAAGAAGAGCCTGTCAACGCCCCCTCTCGCGCCCGACCCCATGACTATTACGTCGATATCCTTTTCATCCGCCACCTTTAAGATTTCTTTATGGGGCTCCCCTGAAAGGATTATACTCTCAAACTCCATGAACCCACGAAAAACCCTGGCGCAATATTTTCTGAGCAACTTCGCCTCGGCGGACTCTCCTTCCTTATCGAGTTTTTCGTAAGACATGTGGGGGACGTAAAAACCGGATGGCTCAAGAGAGATATCCACCACGTGGAGGACAAAGAGCTTTGCACCGTACGCTCCGGCGAGACTCAGGGCGCATGCGGCCGCCCCCTCAGATCCTTCGGAACAATCGGTGGGGAAAAGTATATTCTTAAAGACCAATGCATCCTTGTCATGCGTTGCCATGGCGTCTCCTTATAAAAAATCGGAATGATTCTTATATTAGTATAATAAAAGACCATTTTTCAATAACTTTATATTTTTTTTAAATTCAGGGAAAAGGGGTTGACCTTTTCCCTGAATGGTGATAGAGTCCGTGACGAAATCAACCTTTGCTGAAGATTGTTTTCGATACGCATACCCGCTTCTTGAAACGGCCGGAGGAAATGACCGCTACTGCTCTTCTGAATCTTCTGCGTCATAAAATGAGGTTTAAGGTAATTTTTTTTATCCTGACCTCCATGCTCCTGCTATTCCCTGAAATACACGCAGGCGGACTTTCTGAAAACCAAGAACCCGCCGCGGCTCCAGCAAATTTTCCCGAAGGAAATTTAAAAGACAAAGATTCCGCCGCAATTGCCCCCTCCGCATATACTCCCCCCGCCAAACCGGCCGTCTACAGGGATGACCCCTACAAACAGGTCCCGCGGGACGTTACAAGGGGTGACAGGTACGGCACCATGATATCAGTCACCTTCGACGGAGGTATAAACGGCAAAGAGGCCGGAGAGATACTCGACATCCTTAAAAAGAGGAGAATCAAAACCACCATCTTCTTAAGCGGCATCTTTATCAGAAGATACCCTGAGATTACAAGGAGGATAGTAGCGGAAGGTCACGAGGTGGGCAACCACACCATGTGGCATCCCCACCTTACCTCTTATGAAAAGACATTTCGTCAGACCACGCTCCCCGGCGTTACAAGGGAATTTCTAACAAAACAGTTAAAACGCGCGGAACTCCTTTTCCAACAGGTTACTGGCACCGAAATGGCCCCCATCTGGAGGGCGCCCTACGGCGAGGTAAACAGGCAGCTCCGTGCCTGGGCCTTCGAAATAGGTTATCTCCATGTGGGCTGGACAATGAACCATAAGGAAAGAACGAGCCTCGACACCCTTGACTGGGTCTCGGATAAATCATCGAGGTTTTATCTCACCCCTCGTGAGATCGAAGAAAAGATACTTTCCTTCGATAAAAACGGCGGGTTTCTCGGAGGCGGTATCGTACTCATGCATCTGGGTACGGAAAGGGAATCCGACAGGGCTGCGACGGTCCTCGGAGAGATGCTCGACAACCTTATAGCGAGAGGTTTCACCCCTGTAAAGGTCTCTGATATTATCGAAAACAAGGGGGCGCTGAAGGCCGCCCAGTTTAACAAGGACCGGTTTTTCCAGACCAGAAGGCTGGCAATGGCGTCAGAGCCTGACAAGGCGCCGGAGCGCAGCCCGGCAGGGACGCCGACCGCTCATCCTTTAGATTGAACGCCGCCGGTTTCTCCCGCTTTTTTCTCAAAACCCTCTCTTAAAGTTGCTCATCCTTGAGTTCAGCCCGCATATTATTTATTGCTCTTTTTTATCCCAATCCCATGGCCCGCCGTGATAAAATCCATAGCGGGATAAGTAACCGTGCCTGAAAAGTTTGAAACCTCACGGGGCTGGAAAAATGAATCCAAAAAAATTTTTTTTGTCGGCCGCCGCCGCCGCGGCGCTCGTCGTTACATCCCCATTACTGTCAGACTGCGTGCCGGCTGAACCGGCGGCGCTGTCTCGTGAAAGGGCGGCGAAGATACTCAAAGTGGTTGATGACCTGTGGCGTGGGGTCTCGTCACACGGGATAATTTCCATGAAGATACAGACGCGCCATTACACGAGGAATATGCGCTTGGAGGCGTGGTCCAAGGGCAAGGCCCTCACCTTTGTAAGGATTATCGCGCCCCTTAAAGAGAAGGGAACCGCCACGCTCAAGTCAGGCGGCGACGTCTACACCTACCTGCCCAAGACGGACCGCACCATAAAGATAACATCGGGAATGATGATGAGTTCATGGATGGGAAGCCATTTTACGAACGACGACCTCGTAAAAGAATCCCGCTTAAGCGATGATTACGACGCCGAAGTATCCTTTGAGGGGAGTAAAAATGGCACCGGTGTTATTGAGCTTACGCTCAGACCGAAGGAAGAGTCGGCCGTCGTATGGGGGGCGATAAAGATAACTGTGAGAAGGAAAGACTATATACCCGTTGTGGGCGTTTACTATGATGAGGACCTTAACCCCGTGAGAACGATGGAATTCGCCGTAATCAGGAAGATGGGTGGGCGCCTTATCCCAACGCTCCTGCGCTTAACGCCCAGAGACAAACCGGAAGAGTTTACGGAACTCATATATGAGAAGATGGCCTTTGATATCAGCATACCGGACTCGTTCTTCACCATCTCGAGGATCAGAAGGAAATGATCTTTCAACCCTCAAGGCGGCTTAAAATTCAGAAACCATGATCCTGTCCATAGCGCTCCGTAACCTGGGAAGAAACAGACCAAGGACCGTCGTGACGACCCTTGCCACGGCCTTTGCCGGCCTTGTCATGATCTTTTACGTATCCCTCATGAACGGGATGTTCTCCATGCTTGAAAAGAACATCGTCTCCATGGACCTGGGCGACATCCAGATACACTCCCCGGGATACCTTGACGACCCGGACCTTTATAGCAGGATTAAGGACTATGAGGGGCTCATGAGGAGACTCGAAAAAAAAGGGTTTTACGCCTCGCCGCGTCTTTACGCCTACGCGCTGGGAGCGACGGGTGCGGCGTCCTCAGGCGTCGAGTTACGGGGCGTTGAGCCCGCGAGGGAGAAAAAGGTAACAGAGCTTGACAGGCATATCTCCCGGGGGGCCTGGCTTGACGCGAAAGACCCGGGCGGTGTGGTCATAGGGGGGAAACTCTCAGGCGTTCTCGATATCGGGCCGGGTGGTGAAATAGTGGTGGTGGGCCGGGCCACTGACGGCTCCACCGCGAACGAGGTCTACCATGTGCGCGGCGTCCTGAAGGCCGTGGGCCACGCCATGGACAGCTCCGCGCTCTTTATGACGGCCGGGGCCTTCAGGTCTCTTATGGTTATGCCGTCGGGCGCGCACGAGATAGCCCTCGCAAGGTCTTCCAGGGATACGGGCCTCCATGAGGCCACTCTTGAAGCGAGCTCCGTTGCACGAGGCCTTGAAGTAAAAAACTGGCGGGAGCTAAAACCCCTTGTGGCGAGGTTATTCGACGTAAGCGTATACTCCATGTATTTCATGTATATCGTCACCTATGCCGCCATCGGCATAGTCATCTCCAACGCCACCCTCATGAGCGTATTCGAGAGGATACACGAGCTGGGACTTTTGAAGGCCCTCGGCGTGGGCCCCGCCCCGGTAGCCGCCATGGTATTCATAGAGATAATTGTCCAGACGGCTATCGCCGGTCTTCTGGCCGTGGCCGCAGGGCTTCCGCTCTCGCTCTACTTCGAGGCCCACGGCATAAACCTCACGCGCCTCGTCGGCGCGGGCTCGCTTTACGGGGTGGCCATCGACCCGGTATGGTACTGCAACGTGACCGTACGGTCAGTGGCCGAGCCCATAGTCTTTCTATTCGCCATGGTAATTTTAGGCGTCATCTACCCGGTACTGAAGGCGGCCTTCATGACGCCTTTGGACGCCCTTTATTACAGATAATTTTTTTCTTCATGAGCGCGGCGTAAAATACGCCGCAAAATGGATAACGAGGTCTCGGGTGTGCTTATAAAGATGTCCTGGAGAAATATCTGGAGGAATAAAAGGCGGACGCTAATCACCGCCGCCTCCGTCGCCATGGGAATATTTCTCTCCGTTACCTTTACCGCCACGGGGGATTTTTCTTACACGAACATAATAAACACCGGTGCCCTTATGGGCTCCGGCCACGTTACCATAGAGGCTAAAGGGTACAACAAAAACCCTTCCCTCGATAAAAGGATCGACGACGGTGAGCGTATAAGGTCCATCGCCTTAAAGACCCCCGGCGTCAAGGAGGCCGTGGTGAGGATCTCGGGCCGGGCCGTCTTCTCAACCGCCGTGAAGACGGTGGGCGGTCTTTTTATAGCCATAGACCCGAAGAGGGAAACCGGCGAAACTAACTTCTTCCTCAAGGCGATAAAAGAGGGCGAGGTGTTCAGGGATAAAAAAGGACGCTACGCCGTAATAGGGGCCGGGATGGCTAAAAAGCTGAAGCTCCGTCCGGGCAAAAAACTGATATACACCGTATCGGACTTGAGCGGCGATATAGTTGCCGACGCGGTAAGGGTCACGGGCATATTCAGAACAGGCGTCGAGGATGTGGACTCGGGTGTTGTGCTCCTTCCTCTGGACAGAATGGGAAGGACCCTCGGCTACGCCCCCGGCGAGGCCACGGGAGTCGCCGTATTTATACTCGACCAGAGACGCGCCGACGAAGTGCGTGAGAGGCTTGCCGGAAAGGTCGGCGGCGGCGTTGAAGTGCTTACATGGAAGAAGACGCGCTCGGAGATGGCCGGAGTTGTGGCCATGGACAGAGGCATTAATTATATCTTCCAGTTCCTTATAGGGCTCATAATCGCCGCCGGAATATTGAATACCATACTCATGGGCGTGCTTGAGAGAAAAAGGGAGTTCGGTATAATGGTCGCGCTTGGCTTTTCGCCGGCGAGGCTCATCTCGCTCGTCCTCCTTGAGTCTTTCTGGATAGCCCTCGCGGGTCTCATCGCAGGAATAATCATCACGGCCCCGTGGTACGCTTATATGAGCGCGCACGGGATAAACTTCAGCGGCATCGAGGGCGCAAGCGCGGGCATGGTCCCCATTGAGCCGGTTATAAAATTCAAACTCTACAGAACGAGCGCCATGGCCATAATTTCGGCCATATTCACGCTTACGCTCGCCTCGGGGCTCTACCCGGCCTTCAAGGCCTCGCGCACCAACCCCGTTGAGAGCATCAAGTACTGAGAGGGCCGTTAATAGGGCGGTTTTATTTATGAGCGACAAAAAAACAGTCATAATGAAAGAAGTCACTAAGGTGTACGGAAGCGGCCCTTCCGCCGTTATTGCCGTGGACAACGTCACCCTCGACATAAGGGCGGGAGAGTTCACCGCCCTCTCGGGCCCGTCCGGTTCAGGAAAGACCACCATCATGAACCTTATCGGGGCCCTCGACTCCCCTACGGCGGGAAAAATTTTTGTGGAGGATAAACTCCTCTCAGCTCTCACGAGAACGGAGCAGTCGAGGCTCAGAAGAGACCGTATCGGCTTCGTATTCCAGGCCTATAACCTTATCCCAGTTTTCACCGCCTTTGAGAACGCGGACTTCGTATTGGCCTTAAAGGGCGTCTGCCTTGACGAAAGGAGAAGGACCATAAAAAAAATCTTCAGGGAGGTGGGAATCGAGGGGCTTGAAGACCGGCGGCCCGATGAGCTTTCAGGGGGCCAGCAACAGAGGGTGGCCATAGCCCGCGCCATTGCCTCTGAGCCGGCCATCGTGCTCGCCGACGAGCCAACGGCCAACGTGGACTCGGCTGCCGCCGACTCCATACTCGACTGCATGGAAAGGCTTAACCGGGTGGGGGGCGTTACCTTTCTCTTCTCCACCCACGACCCCCGCGTACTGGAGCGCGCGAGACGGATCATAAATTTGAGGGACGGCCGTGTTGAAAGCGACGAGGCCACGAGTTGAACACCTTTATCAGTACCGGCAAATTTTTTCTGCTCGCCGCCGTGCTTCTCGCGCTTTGGCCCCAGGAGGCCCCGGCCTTCTACGAATTCACGTCGGCTGAAAACTCCTATGAGTTGAAGGGGACGGTGCGCGCCATAGGGGGGATTAACTTCAACCCCGATAACAGGGATTTTTACGACAGGGAGCTGAGCGCGTCGGGAGGCCTTGTGGCGAGGATTCTCCTTGACGTCAGGGCCGGCGAGAGCGCCGCCTTTGAATTTAACGCCTACGAGTTCATATATTATTCCGGTATAGGCGCGGCGGGTTCAACGGATTTTCTCGGCGTAACTCCGGGAGGAGCAAACCGCTCTTCAGCCCTTTCATGGGTCAGCGGGAGGAGTGCGCGCACTCACGGTATCTTCGCCGTAGACAGGCTGAACATTCGATTGAACCTCGACCCCGTAGACATAACCCTGGGCCGCCAGGCCATAAACCTCTCCACGGCCCTGTATTTCACGCCCAACGACTTTTTCGCCCCCTTCAGCGCCCAGAGTTTTTTTAGAATCTATAAACCCGGCGTGGACGCCCTAAGGGCCGCAGCCGGCCTCGGCCCCTTGAGCGAGGTCTCCCTCATAGGCGTACTTGGCTACGATCCGTCAAGGGGGAGTTCCAACGGATGGAGCTCTGAGCCGTCTCTTAAAGACACCTCTCTTCTCTTGAGGCTTACGACCACGGCGGGTAACCTTGGCTGGGGAATAATAACAGGAACGGTGACGGACAAAAGAATCCTCGGGGGCTCTCTTCAGGGCGAGGTCTTAAAGGGGGTGGACCTGAGGGCCGAGGGGCACTACGCAGTGCCAGAGGACAACTCCCTTGACGCGTTCACTGAATTGACCATAGGCATAGCCCACAACTTCCCCAATGACTTCGATGTAAAAGGCGAGTTCTTTTACCACGGCGCCGGTATCGGGGACAGGGACAATTACGGGAGCGCCCTCTTCAGCGCTGCCTCAACACTACCGTACCTCGCGAGGCGCTATCTCGCCCTCGGCGCCGGCTATAAGGTAAACCCCCTGCTGAGACTCGACGGCGTGGCTATAACAAATCTCGTCGACTGGTCCACTCTTGCCGCCGTGAACGCCCTTTATTCCCTCTCCGACGAAACCGAGTTTTCTTTCAGCCTTATTATCCCCGCCGGACGCGGCACCTCCACGGGCTCTTCGAAGATAGAATCCGAGTTCGGCCTCTACCCGGTATCAGGCGTCCTTGAGTTCAGGGCATATTTTTAGCGTGGAGCTTGATCAATCTAATTTACCGCCACCGGCGAAGAATGCATGAAAATCTCAAGCGAGCTCCAACCCCTCTATCCTCTTCAAGACGTAATCTCTTATCTCACGCGGCTTCAAGAGTTCCCTTGTCACCGCTCCCTTTTCTATAAGGGGCGTAAAGAGACTCTCCAGCGCACCTCCGCATGAGCATTTATCAGGCCTCTTACCGAGGGGAATGACCAGCCTTTCAGCGCATTCGCGGCACCTGAGCACGTCCTTGGCGCCAGACCACTTGCCCCGCTTGGCCAGTGGTTTACCTTCAACCTCCATTATGTCCATCGCAAAATCAATAACCGGGGCGTTGCTTATGGAAGTGCCGACGCCGAAGGCGTCCACCACGGGCTTCAGCTCCGTCACCTCTTTTTCGTCGAGGCCGCCGCTGGCGAAAAGCTTTACGTGATTAAACCCCCTCAAGTCCAGTTCCCACCTCACCTCCTCGAAGATGCGGTAGAAATCCCCACGCCGCGTCGAGGGCGTATCGAGCCTTACGGCGTGGAGCTTATCGCCAAAAGCCTCGGCCACTCGGAGCGCCTCGAACTTTTCGTCGTTAAATGTGTCTATGAGCGCCACCCTCTTTATCTTCTTGTCAATAACCTCGTCAAAGGCCCTTACCGCCTCGACGGTATCGCCTAAAACGAGTATGAGGGCATGGGGCATCGTCCCCATGGGGTCTTCCTCGATAAGCTCGGCGCTCTCTACAACCGCCACGCCGTCGCAGCCGCCGATGAAGGCGGACCTCTCGACCATGGGGGCTATGGCCGGATGCATGCGCCTTGCCCCGAAACTCGCCACCGTCCTATCACCGGCGGCTATCCTTATGCGCGCGGCCTTTGTCGCCACGCCCGAGGCCTGACAGATAAGCCCGAGCATGGATGTCTCAAATACGGAGAATTCCCTGTACACCCCCTCTATCTCCATCACCGGCTCCCAGGGGGAAAAGACCTCTCCTTCCCTGAGTGACCTTATATTCACGTCGCGCCCATCCATCAACCGGGCGACCTCTTCTATTCCGGCCAGCACCCCCCATCCGTATTGGTCCGGCAGGGTCTTGGCGAAAAATTCCGCCCTCACCCTCGTATCTACACCCTTCGCCTCAAGTATCTCAAGGGTCCTTCTGAAATACACGTCAGTAACCCTACCCTCCCTGATATCCTCCGGCTTCGCAATATGGAACATATCCGCCTCCCGTATATTTTCAGGTTTTTATATGGATTTGACTGTTTCGTATAAGGGGACCAAAGAGTTTTATACCGAGGGCCCCGGCAACGAACCCTCCTATGTGGGCGTACCATGCCACGGAGCCGCCGGTGCCTGAACCGAGCAACTGAAAAAAGAACCAGACGGCGAGAAAAAAGACGGCCGGCACCCTTACGAGCGTTACAAAAAACACAAGGAATATAAGTGTAATGACACGGGCCCTCGGAAAGAGCATGAAATATGCCCCCAGGACCCCGGCTATGGCGCCGCTCGCCCCTATCATGGGCATCATGGAAGAAGGGCCGGCGAGCAGTATGTGGACAAGGCTCGCGATAAGCCCCATGAGGAGATAGAAGATGATAAACTTGACATGGCCCAGGCTGTCCTCTATATTATCGCCGAATATCCACAGGAACAGCATGTTCCCCCCCACATGGAAGAGCCCCCCGTGAACGAACATTGCCGTAAAGAGAGTAAACGGCGGCGGCACTACCGCCCTTGGGCCGATATCAACAAAATGCGTGACCTCATAGGGTATGGCCGCCGTGGAGTATACGAACCTCTCCATGCCCCTGTAGCCGAGGGCGAGTTGATAGACAAATACCAGCGCGTTTATAACGATTATGGCGATTGTAACATAGGGGAACGTATATCTGGGCGTATCGTCTTTTAAAGGTATCATGCAGAGACCTTCTCTCTAAGAAGGTTTTAATTAAAAAACTCTTTCGGGTGAAGGGAGCAAAACGAAAAGGTCTAAACCCGCCTGGGCCTCTTACACATTAACCATAACCCAGAATATAAGGCTTTTCAAGCGACGGGTCCTGACCATCTAAAAGTCGGAAGGAAGTTTTTGAGCGGGTCCACTAAGGCTTGTAACTCATGAGTTCTCTCGCATAGGGAGAGATGAAGGCCGTGAGCCTTTCCACCTCCTTTAACTTGAGACGCATAAATGAGGCGGCTATCTCCGCGTTCTCTTTAACCTGCTCCACTGTATCGCAGCCTATAACGGCCGTAGTCACGGGCTGGGTCAGGGCGTAACAGAAGAGGAGCTTTTTCGGCGCGTCGAGCCTGCCCCTCAAATAGACCTTCATCCCTATTATCCCCATGTCCTTCGCGCTCGCCAGGGGGGCCACCTCGTCTATGAAGGGTTTGTGAGAGGGCTCCGCCGGGTTCACCGGGATGAGGACGGTATCGAAATCAAAGACCTCTATGCACTTTTTTATTATCGCCGGATCGTGGTGGCCCGTAACACCGAGAAACCTCACGAGCCCCTTTTCCTTCGCCTCTAAAAAGGCCTCGGCCGCCCCGCCCGGCCCGAAGATGGCCTCAACATCCCCGGCGGACCTTACGTCGTGAATTTGCCAGAGGTCGAGGTGGCCGGTCTTCATGTTTTTAAGCGTCTCGTGAAGGTGTTTTTGAGCGCCCTCCTTATCCCTCGCATGACTCTTGCCGGCCAGAAAAATCTTATCCCGTCTCCCCCTAAGGGCTTTGCCGTAATAGGACTCGCTCCCATCATAGGCCCTTGCCGATTCCATATAGTTAACGCCCAGGTCTATGGCCGTGTTTATAAGGCGGTCAGCCTCGGCCTCCCTACCCCGGGACCTCAACAGCCCCTCGCCACCGAGCCCCAATATGGTCACATCAACGCCCGTACGGCCGAGCCTTCTCACGGGTATTTCAGGCTTATTCCCCTTTTCGACAGCGGGGGTCTCTTTTTCCGGATTTCCCTTTTCCATGGTGCGATTATAGCAGTTTTTCCGTTATTTTTAAAAGTTATTAAGCGCGCCGGTTTGAATTACTCTATTCGAAATAGTAACATACAAGCAAAAAACGTTTCAAGATGTTAAGAGGCTGTAAGCGTTATCCGGCCACCGCCGGAGAATTTGTGCTTAAAACCCTTTAGCGTGTATATTCATAAAGATGGAAGACAGGATAAATAGCGGAGCCCTTACGGCCCGGCCGGACAGGTCGTGGATCTTTCTGGCACTTGTCATAATCGCCGTGGCCATGATACGCGTCCATCTCCTTGATCTCCCCCTTGAAAGGGATGAAGGTGAATACGCCTACGCGGGCTCCCTCCTCTTAAAGGGAATCCCTCCTTACATTCACGCCTACAACATGAAGCTTCCAGGGATATACGCCGCGTACGCTGTAATCATCGGGGTCTTCGGCAACACCCATACAGGCGTCCATGCCGGACTCATCGTCGTAAACATTATAACGGTGGTATTGTTATTTTTTCTCGGTAAAAAAATCCTCACCCCCCTTGCCGGGACGATGGCCGGGGCCGCTTTTGCCGTGCTTTCGCTCAACGTCGATGTGCTGGGGCCCATGGCCAACGCCGAGCACTTCGTAATTCTCTTCGCCGTCGCCGGTCTTCTTGCGCTTGTACACGGGCTTGAGCCCGGCGGCAAGCGTCGCCTTTTTCTAAGCGGTATTCTTCTGGGAACGGGCGTCATGATGAAGCAGCACGGGGTCTTCTACGTCCTCTTTGCGTCCATCTATCTCTTGTGGTCTTTTTACGCCGGGGCCCTTTTTGACTTAAAGGAGACCTTGCGGGCCGGGGCCGCCTTCGTTGCCGGGACGGCGCTGCCCTTCGCCGCCACCTGCCTCGTACTCTACCTCGCAGGCGCCTTCACCAACTTCTGGTTCTGGACCTTTACCTATGCCGGTGAATACGTATCTCAGGTGCCCCTATGGAACGGCGTCATGCTTTTCAAAAGGAACTTTTCGTTAATCCTCCGCTCCAGCCTCCCCGTGTGGATAATGACAGCCGTGGGCATAGGCTCCCTTGCCTTGAAAAAGAATTCAATTAACCGGACTGTCTTCCTCCTGGGTCTTCTCTTCTTATCCTTCCTCTCGACAGCCCCCGGGCTCTTCTTCCGCCCCCATTATTTCGTGTTGACGCTCCCGGCCGTGGCCCTCCTTGCCGGAGCGGGGATAGATTATCTTTCAGGGTTTCCGCCTGAACACCTTAAGCCGGCAAGGGCGTCCGTGAAACCGGCCATAGCAATCTTTCTCGCGTCTGTAACCGTCGCCATAACCATATATCAGGACAGGGCGACTTTCTTCTTGAAAGACCCCGTTCAAATATCCCGGACGATTTACGGCCCAAACCCTTTCCCTGAATCCATCGCGGTCGCGGAGTATATCAAGGCGAACTCAAACCCCGACGACTACATCGCGGTGCTCGGGTCAGAGCCTCAGATCTACTTTTATTCCGGAAGGCCTTCGGCGACGGGCTACATCTATATGTACCCCCTGACGGAGGACCAGAGATACGCGCCGGAGATGCAAAAAGGGCTGATAAAAGATATCGTGACAAAAAAACCTCTCTTTATAACCTTCGTGCGGATACCCACATCATGGCTCCTGAAACCCGGCTCGGACAAAGAGATATTTAAATGGTTCAAGGTCTACGCCGCCCGACACTATGAGAAGGTCGGCGTTATAGACATATACAAGGACGCAACGGACTACTTCTGGGATGAGGAAGCGAGGGGGCGCATACCGGGCACGCAGAACTCTGTCATAGTCTTTAAAAGAAGGTCCCTGGAAAAAGGGAGGGAGACAAGCCCCTTTTACAAAGGGCCCGTGAAGGCCATGTGATAACGGTCAAAAGGTTTGGGGGCGGGGCCTTTTCCGTCATGGTTTCTTATCAAGAGGCAGGGTCACTTTGAAGGTGCTTCCCACGCCCCGTTCACTCGTTACCTCGATCGTGCCGCCGTGGCGCTCAATAATGGATTTGACGATAGAAAGGCCGAGACCGGTGCCGACGGTAACGCCTCTACTGACATCGGCCCGGTAAAACCTCTCGAATATTTTTTTCATATCCTTAGCTGACATCCCTATGCCGGTGTCCTTGACCGTCACCTCGGCATAGTCTTCCACGGCCGCCGTATATATCTCAACCCTGCCGCCGGCCCTGTTGTACTTAACGGCGTTCTCGACAAGGTTCGTAAAGACCTCGGTGACGCCCTCCATGTCGCCGTGGATATTGATGTTCGGCCCGTGAAGGCTGATGTCCACGTCCATGCTCAAGGCGGCGGGCTCAACGAGAGTTACAACATCGGCCAGGATGTCCTTAAGGTCAATCCTCACGGGTTTGTATTCCATAATCCCGGCGTCAAACCTCGATATTACAAGTATCCTGTTTATAATGTTCTTCATCCTGTTAACCGTTTTGCTTACCTTTTCAAGCGCCTCCCTGTAAGCCTCCGCTGACCTTTGCTTTCCAAGCGTCACGTCGCAGTAACTCTTTATTACGGTGGTGGGGGTACGGAGTTCGTGGGATGCGTCGGAAAGGAAGTGCCTGCGCCTCTCAAAGGACGCCTCGAGGCGGCTGAGCATGGTGTTAAAACTTGAGGCGAAGGGTCTTAATTCGTAAGGGGATTTTTCTTCGTTTATCCTCTCGAAGAGGTTCTCCTCGGTTATGTGACTTATCTTGTCGGAAAAAAATCTAAGGGAGACAAGCGCCCAGCCGGTTATAATAAAAATCCCCACGGCGCTGAGGACAAAAATAACCGGATAAACAATGAGTACTATGCGCCTGAAGGATTTGAGGAGTTGAAAGGTGCCTTCGAGGGTGTCCGCGGCGACAAAGACGAGTCTTTCGTTGGAAAAATCAACGGCCCTTGAGATGACGCGGAGCGGTTCGTTATTCGGCCCCTGAATGGTCGCGAAGTTAAACTGCCCCTCCGTCGGCACAAGGACGGGCAGGTGCGCGTCGGCGAGGCCGAGTGAAGGTGAGCGGGATAGTATCTTGCCCCTGGGCGAGACTATCTGGTAGTAATGGCCGGAGAGTTTTACGGCGTACTCCCCCTTCGCCGACGCGCTGAGCTCGGCGAGCTCGGTTTCGAGCTGGCCGTGGCTCTCCTCAACCTTCAGTATGCTCGAAAGGAGATTGACCTCGGAGACCAGGTGGTCGTCGATAAAACCTATTGCAACGTTTTCAAGCTCGTAGTAGAGGATAAATTCAAGGCCGGCGAAGACAAGGGAAAAGATTACCAGACACCAGACAATTATCTTTAATTTTATAGAGTTGAACATTTAAATACGGGCGGTTACATATCATTCTTCTTTTAACATGTAGCCTGCGCCCCTTATGGTCTGTATCAATTGTTTTTTAAAACCCTTGTCGACCTTTTTACGCAGGTAATTTATGTATACGTCAACTACGTTTGAGTCCATATCGGTATCCTCGTGATAGATATGCTCCACTATATCGGTCCTGCTCACGACGGCGTTTTTATTGTAGGCGAGAAATTCGAGGAGCGCGTACTCCCTTGCCGAAAGTTTTATCTCCTTGCCGTCCCTTTTTACGCTGTGGCTCGCCGTATTTATCTCAAGGCCGTCTATCCTTATAACAGCCTCCCTCGCCTCGCCCTTCCTCCTCAGAAGAGACCTGAGCCTTGCGACAAGCTCGCCGAACTCAAAGGGTTTTGTGAGATAATCGTCGGCGCCCGTATCAAGGCCCTTTATCTTGTCAAGGAGGGAATCGCGCGCGGTAAGGAGTATGACGGGGGTCTTCATCCCCTTCCTCCTCAAGGTGGACAAGACCGTCAGGCCGTCGACAACGGGGAGCATTATATCGAGGACGATGGCGTCAACGGGGTAGTTTTCCGCCATGTAAAGGCCCTCCTCGCCGTCATGGGCCGTATCCACCACATAGCCCTCCTCCTCGAGCCCCTGTTTTATAATGGCCGCGAGGTCCTTCTCGTCCTCTACTACAAGAATTCTCATAGTTCCTACCTGTCTTTGGGAAAATATTTGCTTCCGTGGACCATGGAAGAAAGGAGCCCGGATCTCTCCTTCAACTCGTGTACGATTATAGCGCCAAGGTGGGCAAAAAGGAAGAAAACGATGAAGTAGAACCCGAACTCGTGGAGCTCCTCGGCGCCCTCCTCTATCACCTCAAGAGTGTCGTGCGCAAACCCGGAAAAAAAGCCCTGCCACGGCGAGAGATGGAGCTCAGCACCGGCGAGGATAACCCCTGTAACTATTGTCAGCAATATAATTATGAAGACCGATATGTAAAAAAGCGAACCGAGGGGGTCGTGGCCAAGATACTTCGGGAGGTCTCCCCTGAAACCCCCGAGATACCATTTTATCTTATGCACGACATACCCGAGCTTCTCCCGTGTGAACGGGTTGATATCCGTCCACCTCGCGTACCTGTTGCCGATAAAACCCCAGATGAGCCTCAGGAAAAAAGTGAAGATAAAGATATATCCGACATAGACGTGATAGTACCATATCTCCTTTCTCAAGGACTTTTGCACCCCGAGGTCGTGAAGCGCTTCGTTACCCAGGGCGAGTATCATCAGGGCTATTATGAGGGCCGCGTTTATCCAGTGGAGTATCCGCGTTTCCCAGTCCCAGACCTTTACCGCCACCATCTCTTCGTCTTTTAAAATTTCAGACACTTTATCTCCTTTATACTCTTCTCACAATAAAAACGGGAAATCAAACAATATCGCCGTCTCTTACCTGTCAAGTGCTATACTATTTTATATGAAAGAAGATTAAAAAAAGATTAGACCGCGGCCTGGTCTTTAATAATGAAACAAAACTGCATCAAAACGCGGAGTTTGCATGACCTTAACTTCAACATTCCATCGTCATTATGGCTTCACATATGGCGCGCCCGGTTATCTCAGCCCCTCTTTCAATTCCCGGGCCTTTTCAAGCCTCCGCCTTACGGCTTTGTCATAGGGTTTAACACGGACGGCCCCGGTATACTCTCTTATTGCGGCGTCGACCATACCCTTGCTCAGGTAAACGTCACCCATGTTCTTTCTTATAATGGCGAGGTACCCGAGATTACTGGTAAGGGTATATGCCTTTTTGAAGGCGGCGAGGGCGTCGTCAAGACGGCCTGACTCAAGGTACTCTATGCCGATGTTGTTGTATATCTCCGGGGAATAGGGCGCCAACTCGATAGCCCTGTTGTAAGCGGCTATGGCCTCGGCGCGCCTTCCGGCCGCGCCCGCCGCCGCGCCGAGGTTTATATAAACAACCTTGCTGTCCTTTGTCTTCGCGGCGGTATCCTTCCACAGCGTGTAATTATTCTCCCATACCCTGTTTCTCCGGATTGTCTGGACTGAAAAGGCCGCTGTGATTACGGCGATTATCACCAGAAAAACCGTCCCCCTATGCCTCAAGACCCCCGGCGCCCTGACCTTCATTAAAACCCAGTAAATAAAAACCGACATCACTATGGAAAATCCGGCGGAAGGCATATAGAGGTATCTCTCGGCGAAGGCGTTGCCCCTGACGCCTACGCCCGGGATATAGAGTGCGGGGCTGAGGGTGAGAACGGCGAAGAAGATGCAAAAGAGCGCCGTCCTGTTATATGTCATCAAGAGAAATATAACAGCAGGCACGAAGAGTAGAAGCGGAGTAAGGACCAAGAAATCATAGTCCCGGATTGAAAGAACGGGGTGGAATGAGTAAAAGGCGTTAAGGCCCGCCGGATAGAAGAGGACCCGGATATATTCCGCAAAGAGGGGCGGTATGTTCAAAAAATACTGGAAGGCCGTCAGATAGGCGCTCTGTTTTAATGGGACGAACCCTCCAAGGAAGTGCATTCTGATTAGAATATAAAAAGAGACAATCAGGAGATAGGGGATGTACCTGAACACGGCCCGGACTATAGACCCCGGGTTAAGCCTTAAACCCCCTCCGGCTGTAAGGTCATAGACAAAAAGAACGGCTATCAATGTCACCGCCGTTTCCTTTAAGAAGACATCTATGAAGAAAAAAAGCAGGGAGAAGAGGAGAAGGGCCGTTCTTTCAGCGCCCCCGGCGGTGTGAAGGTGTTTTATATACAGGTACAGGGACAAAAAATAAAAGAGGGTTAAGAACAAATCGGCAACAACCGCCGCCCATGCCACCGCCTCTACGTGAACGGGATGAGAAGCGAAGATAAGCCCGGCCCCAAGGGCGATGAGCCGGGCTCTGCCGTAGGGGGCGGGGGCGCGGCCGCCCTGCGGCTCGTATTCCTTCTCACCGAGGAGATGAAGGGCGATGAGGAAGACGAGTACCGTATTGGCGGAGTGTACGACGGCGTTAGTAAGATGATATGCCCAGGCCGAGAGTCCGAAGAGGTGGTACTCGGCCATGAGGACAAGGTGGACAAAGGGCCTGTAATAGTTCGAATCGGCGCCGAGCTTGAAACCCCAGAGGGTGGACGAGAATATTTCCGGGAGGTAGGCTAAATCCCGTATCCATTTATTGTTAACTATAACAAATTCGTCGTCGTATACAAAACCGTTATGAAGGGTGTTGAGATAAACCGCACAAGCGACGACGAAGAGAATCAGGATAAACGTTATGTTCGAGTCTGAAGTCAGTCTGGGTCTATATGACACGATGGCACCTTAAAGACAAAGGAATAAAGGCCCGGAGGCGCGGAAATTTTTTTTATTGTAACAGGTTTTCACGGGAAGCTGCAGGGAAAACCGCCGGCCCGGAGGCGGGGTTTTTATGGTTCGTGAAAATATCCATGGTTGCTTCTTTGAAGACCGGGCCGGGGAAAATTCTTTATTTTGCCGCCTTTTATGATAAAATCATCGGCCGGTAAGTTTGTCAACCCGTTTTCGAAAAGACGCTCCTCAAGCGGGCCGCTTTAAAGAGGATACGGTATGAAGACAGCTCTGGTCACAGGGGGCGCTAAAAGGATCGGCAGGGCCATCAGCCTGGGGCTGGCTTCCATGGGCTACGACATCGCCCTCCATTACAGCGCCACAGACCCGGCGGAGATTGTCTCCGAAATCAGGGAGAATGGCGTACAGTGCGAGCCATTTCAATGCGACCTTTCCAGCGAGAAGGAGGTGCTCGGGCTCATGGGCCGCGTGAAGGAGCTCTTGCCAGGGCTCTGCCTCCTTGTCAACAACGCCTCAATATTCGAGAGGTCCACCATCAGGGACACCGAAGCTGAAGACTTTGACAGGCACCTCGCCGTAAACTTCAAGGCGCCTTACTTTCTGTCGAGGGATTTCCAGAGGTGCTTCGGCAAAGGTCATATAATAAACATTATCGACTCAAAGGTCATTAAAAACACATCTCCTTACGCCGCCTATCTTCTCTCAAAAAAGGCCCTCAAGGATTTTACCTTCATGGCCGCAAAGGAGTTCGCGCCTGAGATACGGGTAAACGCGGTGGCGCCGGGCTTGATCCTTCCCCCAGCCGGTTCCAACAGAGATTACCTTGAAAAGCGCGCGGAGACGATACCTTTACTGAAGACCGGTAAACCGGCGGATATCTTCAACGCCGTAAGGTTTTTCATAGAAAATGATTTTATAACGGGACAGATACTTTATATCGACGGGGGGGAGAGCCTTTAGATGATAATAAGAATAAAGGACCTGAAGCTCAGAACGATTATCGGATGTAACGACTGGGAGAGAGAGAAAAAACAGGACATCGTAATAAACGTCGTCATCGAAACAATTGACGCCGGCGCTGTCAAGTCCGACGACCTGAAGGAGAGCGTGGATTACAGGGTGATAACAAAACGCATTATTGAGGAAACGGAGAAGACGGAATTCCTGCTCCTCGAAAGGCTCGCCGGGTTCATCCTCGACATTGTGATGGGAGAGGAGAGGATCAAGGGCGCCACCGTAGAGGTGGACAAACCCCATGCCCTGAGGTTCTCCGAATCCGTCTCGGTGGAACTAAGCGCGAAAAGATGAACAGGGCCGTAATAAGCGTTGGCTCCAATATCGATCCTGAAGAGAACATAAAAAGGGCCGCGGAGATCCTTGCAGGTGAGGAGCGTCTCTTGAGAACCTCAGCCCCCGTGAGGACAAAGCCCGTAGGGGTGACTGGCCAACCCGACTTTTTAAACGGCGCCTTCCTTATAGAGACTGAAAAGGACGCCGACGGGCTCCGCGCGAGCCTTAAGGAGATTGAACGGAGGCTCGGCAGGGTTCGCTCGGCTGACAAATCCGGGCCAAGGACGATGGACCTCGACATCATTGTCTTTAACGGCGAGGTGATTGACGCGGATTATTTCAGGTACGACTTCGTAAGGAATGCCGTGGACGAACTCCGCCGCTCCACCGGGGACGGGTTAAAAGAGAAGACAAAGTAAAGCATGTGGCCCTTTTCGCGCCCCTCGCCGAGGGATTTTTATTCCAGAGAAAAAATCATCCTGTCTATCAGGGAATCGAACAACTTCAACCCCGACGAGTCACTCGAAACCGCCGGCGGCTTTGTAATCCACGAGGACGCCCTTGAGAGGACCTGGCTTGTGGCGACGAAACTCCGCGTCTACTCTATCCTCGATGACAGGCGGAGAATTGAGCCGTGGATAAACTGGTCCGTATCCAGATCAAGGATATTCTCCGGGGGAAAATTTATACTCGATATAAAGTCGCGGCCCCTCGACGAGAAAAACGGCCTCGTGGACATAGGCTACAGGAAGGGTAACCGGTACACGAAGGGCCTTTTCGAGCGGGGCGGTATCGCGGAAAAGATAAAGACCCTTATCCTCGAAAAGATGCTTCACTGACAGACCCGGACAGCCCCTGAGACCTTAAGGGTCCCGCCGTTTTTTGTTCTTTCCAGAAAGGGTTATTGTGCGGGACTATCGACGTGGTTTTAATCCCGGGCGAAAGGGCATCATCCCATTGAATGGGGGGCTTTTTACTCCAAACTGTAAAGGGGGCGGCCTCTCAGCTGCTCTATCTGAGACTGTAATCCCCTTATCTTCTCTTTCATCTCCCCCATCTTGAGTTCGCGCCCCACCATCAACCTGTTTATTCTTTCCACCTCGTCAATCTTTATCTTGAGGGCCTCCTCAGTCTTTTTTTTGTCGTTAATATCCTGGATTGTGCCGAACATTTCCATGGGATTGCCCGTGTCATCGAATTTCAGGCTGCCCAATCCATGGACCCATCCTTCTTGTCCGGTTTTTAAATTTACTATTTTATATTCTTTGTCAAATTTCCGGTGTTGCGTTAACACATTATACTGGAAATAATTCAGCATGGTTTCTCTATAATCAGGATGAACAATATCCACCCAGCCGCTTACATCTCTCTTGTAATCCTCTTCTATCCCGAAAATATCATCCAATTGCTCTGAACTTGTCCATGAATCCGCTTTAATGTTATAAACATAATATCCCAATTTGGCCACTTTTTCCGCCTCTTTAAGCCTGTTCTTGCTTTTCCGCAAGGCCTCGTCGGCCCGCTTCCTTTCCGTAATATCCTGCTGTATGGAGAGGGAATAAGCGGCATCCCCTTCAGGCGTCCTTACCATGCCGGCGTTAAGGAGCACAACACGCTCCTCGCCGCTTTTTGTGATTATATTGATTTCCTCATTCTCCAGCCTGCCGGTGGTCCTCCATGTTTCAAAGAGTTCTTTAAACCTGTCAAGTGACTCTGGGGCGTAGATGGTCTCCAGAGGTTTTCCAACAAGTTCCTCCTTTTCATACCCCAGCGTCTTTAATGCCCACCTGTTCACGTCGATGATAAACCCTTCGGGAGAGATCCTGTAGCAGTACGCAGGTGCCTGCTCAAAAAAGACCCTGAAACTTTCCTCCTTCTCTCTAAGGCTCTTCTCGGCCCGCCTCTGTTCGGTAACGTCCCTGACAATCCCCTGTACAAGAGACTTCCCGCCGGCCTTAAAGATGCTTGAAGAGACACGTGTGGTAAAAGTATCGCCGTTTTTTTTCTTGAAATCGATTTCAAAATTAACAGAGCCGTCTCTCTTGAGCCGTTCAAAGGCCTCCCGCGAGGCCGGAAGCGCCCCTTCGGGATGAAGCCCGGCCACATTCAGCGAAACCATCTCCGGCTTTGAATAGCCCAGGACCTCCAGCCCTTTCCGGTTCACATCAATGATATTACCTTCGAGGTCGTGTAGGAAGATGACGTCGTTTGAGTACTCAAACAGGTTGGAATATTTTTCCTCATTTTCCGGCATATCGCTTCGCTCCCGCCTCCCCCGGGCGCACCTCCTGCCGATGGGAGACAAGTAAGAACCAACGTAAAAATTCCGTTTAACAAAATATGGGACGAGCGATGGTAAGATCAAAGATGAGGGTTAAGACGACACTTCAACAAGATAATACCTGGAAAAACGGCCCCTGTCAAGCGGGCCGGCTACCCGGAGAAGGCTTCGATGGAAAACCGGAAAGACCGCTCCCGGTGCTTTAACCGCTTCAGGGCGAAGGTTTCACGCCCGGCCGTTTATCCGTGGGAGGCGCGTCAAAAACAGCCGCCTCATCACCCCCCATAACACGCCAGCCACCCCTCGTTATCTCCCCTTCCAGTTGCCGGGGCGCCCATCCGGCGTAGCCCCCGTAGACCCGGAAAACCCCTGTGCCCTTGCCTCCCGCTACAATCCGTTCAAGCACTTCAAGGTTAGAGCTCACATAGATGTCCCTGAAAACGTGATCGGCCCCCTCAACACGCCTCTCGGAACGAAAGAGGACGGTCACCCTGTTGGTTTCAACGGGGCCTCCCCAGTAGACCTTATCGGGACGCCCTTTAAGCCCCTTTAGATCGGGGAGCGCCATAGAGAGTTCAACCTTTGTGGGGCGGTTTATAACGAGCCCCATGGCGCCGTGCCATCCGTAATCTATGAGGAATATAATCGACCCCGAAAAGACCGAGCCCTTTAAATTATCGCCCGCCACAAGGAACTTCCCCTTTGATAGAGGCGCCGGTGACCGGTAATGGGGTTTGGGAGGCGAAGCGTATGGTGTGACCCTAATGTATCGGGCTTGGAAATCAGAAGCGGTAACGGGCGTGGCGGACGTAAAAAAGAATAAAAGAAGGAAACAAGCAAAAAATCCCACCGGCGGAAAAGATCTTTTATGGCAAAGAAAAAATATCATCCAAACCCCCGGAAAAAAATGACAGTCTTACTGGTTACGCTAAGTTTTACAATATAATACCATCGGTGCTCAGGCAAAAAAAGGACTTTTAATTAAAATGCACGGACGTTTGTCGAGACCCGCCCACCCCTTGACACCGGCACAGAGGCAAAAATAAGTTTTTTAATTCAAGTCAGAAACTCCCGGGCGCACGTCAATCTGCCTCTCAAGGCCGGCGCGCTTCAGGCGCGATGATAATAGAGGTCGGAATATTGCATAACCGGCCGTACTTCTTTTTCAGGAGAAAAACCTTGACTTCCATTAAAACAGCTGTTTTAATCAAGTGTATGAATATTATGGATACAAAAGAGCGGATACTTGACGCCGCGGAATATCTCTTTGCGCACCATGGTTTTCACACCACGTCGCTAAGGGAGATTACAGGCAGGGCCGGGGTCAACGTGGCGGCGGTCAACTACCACTTCGGCTCAAAGGAAGCCCTTCTCAAGACGGTCTTCGAGCGTAGACTCGTGCCCCTTAACGAAGCCCGCCTGAAGATGCTCGGGGTGGTAACGGAAAAAGCTAAAAGAGAGGGTAGAAGGCCCGGGGCCGGAGATATTATGCGCGCTCTGATAGAGCCTACAGTCCGTTTCAGCGCTTCAGGCGAGGGGGCTAAAAATTTCATAATCCTCGTCAGCCGCTCAATCTTCGCCCCCAACGATATCTTGAAGAAAAATTTCTTCCGTCTTATGGGCCCTTTCCTCCGGACGATGCTCGAATCCCTGAAGGAGGCCCTGCCAGGGCTCCCGGAAAACATTCTCATCCAGAGGTACCACTTCTCCGTGGGAGCCCTGGCCCACACCATGCGTGTATGTAATGACGAGACCATACCAAAAGAGCTGCGTATGACCGGCGCGGCTGACCCCGGGCCTCTTATAGAGGAACTGGTTAAATTTATAACGGCCGGGATGGAAACATTATGATGGGAAGATTTTTACCGGCATATTCCATGGTATTGCTGTCGACCCTTCTCTTGGGTTGCTCACCGTACGCCTCACGTGTGCCGGATGAGCCCTTTAAGATGCCGGAAAAATTCTCCGGGACGGCGCAAGGCCAAACCCCGGCGCCGCTGTCCGGAAAGTGGTGGGAAAGGTTCAATGATAAAAAACTCAACGCCCTCATGGAAGAGGCCTTCTTGAGGAGCCCTGACGTGGCCCAGGCCCATGAGCGATTGATTCAGGCTCAGGCCGCAGCCGGAGCGGCAAGGGCTTCGAAGTGGCCTCAGTTAAACATAAACGCTCAGGCCGCCAGGACGCGCAGCTCGGGCTTCAGCGCCATGTCAGCGGGCTTCTCCGCAGGGGCGCTGCTGACGGGTTCAACCTTCACCAGTTACAAACTTTCGGCGGGCGCGAGCTACGAAGTGGACCTCTGGAGAAGGCTCGCGTCAACGACGGAAGCGGCTCGCCTCGACGCCTTAGCGTCGAGAGAGGACCTGAAGTCCATTTACATAAGCATCTCGGCTGAGCTCGCCGACCTCTACTTTCTCGCCGCGGAAGAGCGAGCCCAGATCGAGCTTTCAGAGAAAACAATCGCGGCCTTCAAAGAGACTCTCGACCGCGTCGAGGAGCGGTACAGGGCCGGGCTCGTACCGGCCCTTGATATCTACCAGTCGAGACAGAACCTCGCCAGAGCCCGCGCTCAGCTCCCTCTTTTCGAGGCCGACCTGGATGTTACGCAGCACGGCATTTCGGTGCTCCTCGGCCGCCCCCCTGAAAAGGAGATTACAGGCCACGCCGCGACCCTCAAAGAGGCCCCGGACTTTTCCGCGGGGCTCCCATCGAGACTCCTTTTACAAAGGCCCGACATAAGGGCGGCGCTCCTGAAGGTAAAGGCGGACGACATGCGCGCAGGCGCCGCCATAGCCGACCGCCTCCCGGCATTCAACCTCCTGGGGGACTACGGCGGCGCGAGCGAGAGACTTTCCAATATTCTCGACTCGCCAAACATTTTATGGAACATCCTTATAGAGGCCGCTCTTCCGGTAATCGACGGAGGCAGACGGAAGGCCGAGGTGGTAAGGACCAAAGCGGTCTTAAGGGAGTCGCTCTCCCTTTACAGGCAGACTGTGCTTACGGCGTTAAAGGAGGTGGAGGACGCCCTGACGAGAGGCCGCTCCGCGGCCGAGCGCATAAAGATGCTCGAAGAACGCGTATCCGCTTCCGAAGACGCCCTTAGACTCGCCCTTGAAACATACCTGCAGGGCCTCAGCGATTACCTGCCGGTACTGACGGAGCAAGAGCGCTTTTACGAGGCGAAGAGCGAGCTTCTAACAGCACGGCGCCTGCTTATATCCAACCGCATAGGGTTGGCGCGCGCCCTTGGCGGCGACTGGACGGAGGAGGCCGCCGACGGCCGCCTTTCCGGCCATATTTCGAGGAGTGAGTAGAGATGAGCATCAGGACAAAGACCCTTAAAATAGCCCTGCCCTTTATCATAATAATTTTTGCCGCGGGGATCATGGCGGGACTCATGGCCAGCCGCAAGCCCCCTGAAAAGACGGCGAGGAAAGACCCCGGCGCCCTTGTGCGCGTCATCGAAGTCAAAAAAGAAGACCACCGGGTGAGAGTCAGGGGGACGGGCACTGTTCAGGCCGCGCGGGTGGTAACACTCATACCGGAGGTAAGCGGACTGGTGGAGCGCGTGGCACGCGGGCTCGTGGCCGGCGGTTTCTTTAAAAAGGGTCAACTCTTATGCACTATAGAAAAGTCCGATTACAGACTCGATGTCGAAAGGGCCGAGGCGGCCAGAATAAGGGCGGAGTACCAGTTGACAAAGATCAGGAGCCAGGCCGAAGTGGCCAGGAGGCAGTGGGAAAGGATAAACAGGGACGATAAGAGGCAGCCCAACCCCCTCGTACTCTACGTGCCGCAGCTCAAGGACGCCGAGGCCTCCCTCAAGTCGACGGAGGCGGCCCTCGAACAGGCTAAACTCAACCTCAAGAGGACAGAGCTCCGGGCCCCCTTCAACTGCAGGGTAAGCTCGGAAGAGCTTGATGCCGGTCAATTTGTGCGGGCCGGGACCCCCGTGGCCGTACTTACCGGCACCGATGAAGCTGAAATAGACGTGCCCCTCTCCCTCGATGAACTCCAGTGGCTCACCATCCCGCGTGGTCCCGGCGACGGTGGAGCTGAGGCCCTGGTTACCCTGAAGGCCGGCGGAAAGGAATACCGGTGGAAGGGCCGTATCGTGAGGTCCCTTGGAGAGGTGGACCCGAAAGACCGTATGACGCACGTGGTGGTCTCCGTCAAAGACCCCTACGGGCTGAAGGTAAAGGATAATAAGAGGCCGCCACTTTCCATCGGAGCCTTCGTCGAGGTGAGCATGGAAGGAAGCCTTCTTACCGGTGTATTTTCCATCCCGAGAAGGGCGCTAAGGGACGGCTCGGTGGTCTGGACCGTTGACGGGGAAAACAGGCTCCGCATAAAAAAAGTAAAGGTCGTTAGGCTCAGGCGCGACGTGGTTCTCTTAAGGGACGGCTTTAAGGACGGGGACAGGGTCGTGCTGACCACATTGAGCGGTGTGGCCGACGGCATGCTCACTAGGCCTCAAGCCGTGGAGCGGGATTGATGAAGGGGATGATTAAATGGATGGCCCATAACCACGTGGCGGCCAACCTCCTTCTCATGGTCTTCATAGTCGGGGGGGTCGCACTGGGTTTTTCCATCAAGCAGGAGGTATTCCCGGAGATATCCCTCGACAAGGTTCAGGTCAGCGTCGCCTATCCCGGTGCGGGCCCCGAGGAGATTGAGGAGGGGATAATCCTCAAGGTAGAGGAGAACCTTACCGGCGTAACGGGCATAAAGCAGGTAAAGTCCGTCGCCACCGAGGGGTTCGGCCTGGTCACAGCCGAGGTCCTCTCCGGTGAAGACGTAGACCTTGTACTCCAGGACATCAAGGCGGCCGTTGACCGCATAAAGACATTTCCAGCCGAGAGCGAGAAACCCGTAATCACCAAGCTCATAAACCGCATGGAGGTCATAAACGTCGCTGTTTACGGCGACATGCCGGAGCGGAGCATCCGTGAATACGCCGAGAAGATAAGCGATGAGCTCCTGGAGATGCCGGGGATAACGCAGACTGAACTGGCGGGAGTGAGGCCCTATGAGATATCCATAGAGGTCGCCGAGAAAAACCTCTCCAGATACGGCCTTACCCTTGAGAGCATCGCCGACCGCGTGAGACGGGCCTCCATAGATCTTCCCGCCGGAGCCGTCAAATCCGAAGGCGGAGAGATACTGATCCGCACCAAGGAAAAACGCTACATCGGCCGTGGGTTCGAGGCGATAAGCGTCATTCAAAACCCCGACGGACGGGAGGTACGCCTCGGAGAAATCGCTCACGTGCGGGACACCTTCCGTGAAACCGACGAGTTCGCGAGGTTTGATAATTCCCCCGCCGCCCTCGTCGCGGTATACCGCGTGGGGGATCAGAAGCCCACGGAGATCTCCCGCATGGTGCGGGATTATGTAAAGGAAAAAAGCCGGACGCTGCCGGAGTCCGTCAAGTTAGCCACATTGAACGACACGTCGGAACTCCTTAAAAGCAGGATGAACCTGCTCATCAAAAACGCGTTTCTCGGCCTTATACTTGTCTTTATCGTCCTCGGGCTTTTCCTTCAGATAAGGCTCGCCGCATGGGTGATGCTCGGCATACCCACCTCCTTCCTCGGCGCCATGCTCATTATGCCGTCCATGGACGTCTCCATAAATATGCTCTCTCTATTCGCCTTTATACTCTCGCTCGGCATTGTAGTGGACGACGCCATTGTGGTTGGAGAAAACGTCTACGAACACCGGGGGCGCGGCGAGGGGCACCTTAACGCGGCGGTAAGCGGGACCAATGAGGTGGCGGGGCCGGTGGTATTCTCGGTGCTCACGACCATAGCCGCCTTCACGCCGCTCCTTTTCATCGGCGGCATAATGGGCAAATTCATCAAGACCATACCGCTCGTGGTCATCCCCATACTCGTCGTCTCTTTAATAGAGTCGCTCTTTGTGCTCCCGTCCCATCTCGGCCACAGCAAAGAGGCGGCCTCCTCAAGGGGGATAGGCGCTCAGGTGGAGCGCGTAAGGAAATGGTTCTCCGGAGCGGTGAATGGTTTTATTTCGGGCCCCTACAGGCGGATCCTCGACCTCTCTCTCAGGCGCCGTTACGTCACCCTCGCCTCTTCCATAGCCGTACTCCTCATAACGGCGGGGCTTGTGGGAGGGGGGATTGTTAAATTCCACTTCATGCCTGAGGTGGACGGCGATTTCGTTATGGCGTCGCTTCGTATGCCCGTGGGCACCCCTGTGGTTGAAACAGGCCGTATGGAAGAATATATCGTGAAGAAAGCGGAAAAGATCATAGAGGAGTACGACGCCAAACGCAGCGGGGGCTCTTCCATTCTCCGCCATGTATTCTCCATAGTAGGGAGCACGATAAAGAGCGGCCCCACCGGGGATGAATCCTCATCGGGGACCCACCTCGCTGAAGTGGCGCTTGTATTGACCCCCAGTGAGAAGCGCGGCGTGCCGTCCTCTGAGATAGCGAAGAAATGGAGAAAGGCGGCAGGCGATGTGCCTGGAGCGGATTCGCTTACCTTCTCCTCTAACATCGTACACTTCGGGGCGAACATAGATATACGCCTTGCCCATGACGACTTCACCGTCCTTGAAGAGGCGGCGGGGCGGCTAAAGGAAGCGCTCGCCGGATACCCCGGCGTCGGCGATATCGCCGATAACTACACAGGGGGGAAAAGGGAACTGAAACTGCGGCTCAGGCCCGAGGCCAGGACCCTCGGCATCACAGAAGACGGACTCGGCAGGCAGGTACGGGCCGCCTTCTACGGCGCAGAGGCATTGAGGTTCCAGAGGGGGCGAAATGAGCTCAAGGTAATGGTGCGCTACCCGGAATCGGAAAGAAAGAGCCCATGGAACCTTGAATCAATGCGCATAAGGACACCCGGAGGAGGCGAGGTGCCCTTCTCTCAGGCCGCCTTTGTACAGGAGGGAAGGGGCTACAGTGAAATAAACCACACCGACCGGAAAAGGGTTATTAACGTAACGGCGACGGTGGACAGCAAGGTGGCCAACTCCGAGGAGGTGCTCGCGGACTTAAGTGCCGGGGTACTGACGAGGCTCGCATATGACTACCCGGGGCTTTCCTTCGACCTCGAAGGAGAAAACAAGGAGCGCAGAGAATCCATGAGCGGAATGAAAACAGGCTTCATCATGGCGCTCTTTGTAATATTCGCCCTCCTGGCAATCCCCTTCAGGAGCTACACACAGCCTCTGATTATAATGGCCTCAATCCCCTTCGGGGTCGTCGGGGCCGTCATCGGACACTGGATTATGGGTTTTGACCTGAGCATACTCAGCATGTTCGGGATCGTGGCCCTCTCCGGGGTCATAGTCAATGATTCGCTCCTTCTTATAGACCATATAAACCGTAAGAGAAGAGAGGGCGCGGCAATGGATCAGGCGGTCATTGATTCGGGCCTCCGCCGTTTCCGTCCCATAATCCTCACCTCCCTCACAACCTCGCTGGGGCTCACCCCCATGATCCTCGAGACGAGCGTGCAGGCCCAGTTCCTCATCCCCATGGCCATAAGCCTCGGTTTCGGGATACTTTTCGCCACCTTTATTACGCTACTCCTTATACCTTCCCTCTACCTCATACTCGAGGACATCAGAGGCCTTTTGAGACTAAAACCACTACACGGAAACGTCCATGACAGGGGCGGCGTCAAAACGTAGAGGGGCTGATCAGGGCGGGGGGCGGCGGGGACGCGAAGAAATCTATTTTGAGCCTTCGGCGCTCACACATCTGAACCCTATCAATATGTGCCTCGACTTCGCCGGGCGGCTGTGTCTGGCGGCCCCCCTGCAGATTCCAGGCATATCGTCCCATGAGCAGGACTTGAGGATATTTCGCCCGGGGTCATTTTCATCGACGCTCATCGTCCATTCGAAGATGTTGCCGGCCATGTCATATACCCCGTAGGGGCTCTGGCCTGAAGGGTATTTATTGACAGGCGTGGTCCCGTGAGGCCCTGTCCGCCAGATATTGGCGCGCCTGTCATCCCAGGCATTCCCCCAGGGGAAGTAGCGCCCATCCGTGCCTCTCGCGGCCTTCTCCCATTCGTCTTCATAGGGCAGACGGAAGGCCCTGCCCTTGAAGAAACCGCCGCGCCAGCGGCAGTACTCAAGGGCGTCAGCCACACTTACGAGTACGACAGGGTCGTCGAGCCTGCCTTCCGGGGGCGTCTTCCACCTGCCCCCCTCTATCCCCTCCCTCCAGAGGTAAGGCAAGACCTCTTTATAGGGGTGGACCAGAAACCCCTGCCGCTGGTAATCCCCCTCACTGATGAAGGGGTAACGGTGGCGCGACTCTCTCACAAAGAAATAGTACTGGGCCTGAGTCACGGGGTATTTGTCTATATAAAAATCTCCCACATAGGGGCTTCTCCTCACCTCCGAGTCATACCAGCGCCACTTCCTCGCCCCCTCGCCCCCTATGGTGTAACCGAAATCCTTTTCTTTTTCATCGCTGCCGAGGGTTACAGCGCCTCCGGGGATTAATATCTGCTCGATATCGCGCGGTTCGACAGGCACGCGGGCCTCCTCTTCGAGACCCTCTACGACTGAGCCTTCATCAGATATAAAACCCGACTCGCCGGTGTAGCCGGTCCTGCAAGATGTAGTTAAGATTAAAAGGGCTCCGAGCATGAGCGTAATAAAAAATTTCCGGGTCTTCAACTCTTTCACAATACACACCTCTTAATGGCCGAAGAGGCCTCGGCGGTTATCTTGAACCTGAACGGCTATATTTTATTGTAGAATCAGATGCCCTTATGTCAAGGGGGTGGGGGGGTTTTTAATCGGAGGAAAAGAAATGGGGGGCGGCACATATGTGCCGCCCCCCATTTTTAATCGGCCCGTCCGTCCATTACCGGCGTATCGCCTATCAATGAACAATGGACAATAACCAATGGAGAACCTGTACTACTGAACGGCCAGCACCTTTACGTCAAAGGTGAGAGTCCTGCCCGCGAGGGGATGGTTGAAATCAAGGACCACCGTATCCGCCCTGACCTCACGCACCACTACGGGGATACCCCTGCCGTCCTCACCGCTCGCCTGAAGCACGGTGCCAACCTTCAGGGCGTCGGGCGGAATTTTATCCTTTGGCACTTCCTTCAAGGCGTTTGTGTCAACCGCGCCGTATGCCTCCTCGGGTGAGATCGTGACCTTCTTCGTATCACCGGCCTTCAGCCCGGCGAGGCTCGATTCAAGGCCCTTTATTATCATATTAGCGCCCTGCTCAAACTCCAACGGGGCCTTGCCCACGTTGGTGTCAGCCACTGTACCGTCCTCGAGGTAGAGGGTATACTCCAATGAGACCTTGCTTCCATCTGTTATCATCATTTCACCTTCCCTTTGCTTTGCCTGCTCCGCCGTAGCCGTGCCGGCATAAATAAGGACGGACCAACGCATCGGCGGGCATGGCAAAAGCCCTGTATTCCATCCGTCCTTTGCCGGAGGTTGATTTCAGTTGGCAGATTAGCATTGTAAAGACGTATTGTCCACAAAAAAGCCGAAAAAAACTTTTTTTGTAAGGGCGCCGCGGCTCCGGGGTATCGCCATTCAAGCCTCAGGCGAAGTGGAAAGACGCGCGGAGCCAGCGCCATAAAGAGCCTGTCGTGGGAGAGATTCTCAAGATCAATGCGCGCACCTGGCGCAGCTTCCGGCCCCTTGCGCGCTCGGCGAGTCCGATTAAAAGCCGCAACGCCTCTTTTTTTTCACCTGTCTTTGAAAGAAGCCTCGCGAGTTCCACTGTGACATCGTAGTGCCAGGGAGAAATTTCCCACGCCTTCCGCAGTAATCGTATCGCGTCGGGGCGAAGGGCCGAGGTCCTGAAATTCCGTTGTCCAGTGAGCGCGGTCTTCACGGCGTCGGCCTCCTGTCCCCGCTCAAGCTGGAGCCTTATGACGGCCTCCCACGCATCTCTCACCCCGGGCATATGGCGTGTCGCCTGGGTATATACGCTGAGGGCCTGAGCGACAAACCCCCTCTGAATATACCCCTGCCCCGAGGCCTCGAAACTGGACCACGCATCGGAAAACCGTCTTGACCCGGCCAGCAGAGGCGCTATCTTACCGTGGACCACATAATCATCAGGGTCAACCTTCAGTATCTTCTGATACTCGGCTATGGCCTTTCTGCGTTTCCCTCTGGCCTGCGCCTTGCCGGCGGTCTCGAGGATCTCCGTTCGGCTATGAGACTTGCGGCCTTTAAACAACATGGACTATCCCTGATATTATCATTTCTGGGTCCTATCGGTTTGTGCCGAAAAAAACCTGCACCCTCGCCTTACGGAACTTTAACACAGGGACAAAATCCGTTTATGTGGGTTACGTCACAGGACAAACCATGATTCCTTTAGTAATTAACGCTAACATGGCACCGGGGGATACTCAGAAAAAAACAGGACTAACGGGCCGCCTTCTTCACAGCAGGGCAAAGAGGGGCGCGGCGGGGCCTTCAGTTGAAAGGACCGTGATGAAGGTGGTATAATAATGAAATGAAGTGCTATTATCTCGGTGAATTTGAAGCCAACGTTGATGACGCCGCCTTTATTACAGAGGCATGCTTTCACCCCGACAGCGGCAACTCCATAGACTCCCCTGTGGACTGCCCGGTTGTCTACGGCAATCCCTGCCTTTTCGAGGGCGGCCCCTTTGATAAGCCTGTAAAATAATCCCACTATTTCAGCCGGTGGCCGAATTATCCCAGGAATTATCCCCAAAATTATCCTAAAAGACGGCTGTATTCCATCTTGATGCACCTGTCCGAAATTATCTTTATTTGATCCTTGTGCCTCATCACCGATTCGTCCGCCGTCACGCCAAGCTGGAGCCACAGGACCCTGGCCCCTATGCTGACGGCCTCGTAGGCTATGGGCGGGACCGCCTCGGACCTCCTGAATACGTCAACGATGTCAATCGCGAAAGGTATGGCGCTTAAAGAGGGGTAGCACTTCTCACCAAGGACGCTCTCGATGTTGGGGTTTACCGGGACAATCCTGTAGCCCTCTCCCTTTAAAAAGGACGCAACCCCGAAACTGGCCCTGACCGGCCTGTCGGAGAGCCCCACTACGGCCACGACCCTGTACATGGAAAGGATTTTTTTTATTTCATCATCTGCCGGGTTTTTTATCTCCATAAACCGTCCCTTAAACCAATGGATTCTCAGACTAATGTTGCGCTATCCCTGGGGTCTGGGTTGCGAATCCCCAATAAAAGTGGTATCCTTATTTTCAGCAACACAAGGGCCTTTAACACCTTTTCTCAACAAGAACTGCAAAATAAGTATACCGGATTTTTGAGATAAAACATTTCATACAAGAACTCGGGCCAGCCCCGTCCGCGCAATACTTTCTTAATCAGCACCAAAATCTAAATCCATGAACACCCTGAACCTTATCGCTTAATTAAAATCAGGAAGGAGGAGATGATACATGCTTCTGAGATTAAAAAGAGCGCTCCGTCCCTTTACAGTTATCATCGCAGGCGTGCTGGCAATGACCTTTACCTTTGCCGGCGGCGACGCCGTCGCCCGCCGCGGTCATGAACGAGGGGGCGAGTCGCATGAACGGCACGAGAAGGGCGAGCATCACAGTCACGACGGGAGGATCGAAAGGCACGGTCACAAAAGAAGGGGCGGGAGGGTTATCTTTTCCAGGCCCCTTATACGTCCCGGAAGGATCGTCAGGAGGCTCCCAAGGAAACATAGAAGGATAGTGGTCAGAGATAGAGAGTATTACTACCGCCGCGGGATATTCTACTACAGAGGGCCACGGGGTGTAGTCGTCGTAGGCCCCCCCATAGGGACCGTGGTGCCGAGGCTCGGAATCGGATTCAGGACTTTATGGTATGGAGGTTTTTTATATTACTACTACGGCGACATCTTCTACCGGAGGGCCCCCGGGGGGTTCGTCGTTGTGGAACCGCCGGACAGGACAACAGTCGTACTTACGCCCCCCACCGTGGCAGAGCCCTCTATTGCGGCTACGGGCAGTGTATCGGTCACGGCGCCGAGGCTTAATGTGAGGACCGGGCCGGCCCTTTATAACCCCGTAATCTCTCAGGTCTTGCAGGACGAGGTGCTGAATATCCGCGGCAAATCCCCCGGTTGGCTTTACGTGGAGTTGCCAAACGGAGAGCTCGGATGGGTAATGGAGGAGTTCACCGCCCCTGTATTTGAGCCGGCCAGCGGTTGACCGGCGCGGCCGGGCCCCTTCATTATTTGCCGGTATATTTGCAGGAATTAAACGTTAAAGGGGTTGGCGAAGAGCTGACCCCTTTAATCTTCTCGGATGAAAAAAACTAAAATGAAAGGGATTTTAATTTTCTATTATCTCTCGGATAATCTTTCAATTTTAAAATGATTTTGCGGCCATGGGAGCTATTGACAGGTTTGCAGCCTCTTGAGGCGCCCCCATGCCGTTACATTCTGTCAATTTCGGTTAGATAAAATCATCACTTCCAATAAAGGAGCCTCAAATGTTTCAAAAAAGCAAAAAAACTCTTTTCAGACCCCTACTCTTCATGGTTCTGCTAATCTCTTTCACCTTCGCGGCGACAACCGCCTTAAGCGCCGCGGACATGGCATACAGCCTTAAAGTAACGGTGGATATAAGCCCCGGGCTAAAGGGGCGTACGCGGCCGGACCAGACCGTTTTTATTTTCGCGAAGGCCGTTCAGGGCCCGAGAGCCCCGCTCGCGGCGGTGAGAGCGCAGGTCAAAGACCTCCCCATGACAGTGACACTCGACGACTCAAAGGCCATGGCGCCGATGTTCAAGCTGTCCAGGTTCAAGAATGTGAAGATATCGGCGAGGGTTTCACAAAACGGCGGCGCCATGAAAATGAGCGGGGACTTAGAAGGCGTAAGTCCTGAGATAAGACTGGAGAAAAACAACAAACCCGTCAATTTAACCATAGACCATGTCGTCAAATAATTAATGAGGACCGGACCTGTCTATTCGGCAATAAGGCAGAGGATTATGAGACAGGCCCGGTCCTCATCTTCCCGGCAAACCCCCGCACCGCCTTTACGCGGTGGGGCGAGCGGCAATGAACATATCTTCCATCTCCCTGTCATAGATCGGGGCCAACGTGTCCCAGCCGTATTTCTCCACATTCTTCTTGAGGCTCGCTCTGCGTACTTCAGCGATATTGACTACGGCCCATTCAAGACGGCTCAAAAGACCATCAAAGTCGCTGTAAAAAATTTTCTCGTTGAGCCCCTCGGCCACGTGCTCCGGGTAGGCGAGCCTCCTCGGGAGTATGGGAAAGCATCCGCAGCGAACCGCCTCTATGACGGAGCAGCCGAAAAAATCATGGTTGGAGGTAACAGGGGCTATGTCCGCGCTCTTAAGCCACCTGACGTATGAGGGGAAATCCTCCACGAAGCCGAACCGGACGACCCTCTCACCGAGCCTCTGTCTCGCCTCGTCGAACTCGACAGGCCTCTTCTTAAAATTCTCACCCAATATGGCGACTTCGAAATCAAGCCCCTTGTCATCGAGGGCGTAGAGGGCCCTGAAAAAATCCTCCGGGTTTTTGTCGTACTCCCATCTGTGGTTCCAGAGGATAAGGGGCGGCCTATCCTCCCGGGGTGCGCCGTCCCCTTCAGGAGCGGCGCTGTCGAGGAGCGCGAAGTCCATGCCCACGTAGAGGACACTGCTCCTGGCCTTTATCAGCCCCACAGCCGCCGCTTCATTATAGTCCGGGAAGGCCTTGAGAAAGGCTTCGAGACCGGCAAGAAACTCGTCCATGTGATAGCGGGAATTGAAAAAGACCCTGTCCGCCGCGAGGGCGGAAGCAAAATTTATAAAGCCGTAATGGCCGTCCCTGCCATTCGCTACGTCCCTGTCACCGGGTTGCCATGGATAGGTAATCTGGTTTTCATGGAAGTAAAGGGCGGAGGGAACGGCGGCGGTCACGCGCCTCGTCAGGGCCAGAAAGGTCGTAAGGTCGAGCATGTCGGTGGCGAGAATCAGGTCCGGTCTCAGCCCTTCTTGCAAAAACCTCCCGGCAAGTGTGACGGCCCCTCCGTGCATACGCCACTTCCAGTAACGCCCCTCAAGAGAAAGTATCTCCACGTTATGGCGGCTCTTCTTTTTATACCCACCGGCCCAGGAGGCGTGGGAGCCTGTGTGGTAGGGCTCAATGATAAGGATATTGAGGGGCTGAAATCTTTTATTCATCCCATAAAAAACCCTTGGGAGGCAGGAGCAGTTCCCCGACTTCCATCAACTTCTCGAAAAAATAAACGTCCCTCACATCCGCGACGGTCATCACCGGCGGGTCTGATTTTTCATTGAGTACGGCGTCCTTAAGATCAGCCCTGATTGAAACGATGGCCTTGTCCACGGCCAAGGAAGTATTCTCCGCATCCACGAACCTCGCCGCATAAAAGCCGTTCTTCCCGGTCTTGCCGCCTCTTTCGACGAGAAAATTATCGCCCCTTATGCAGACTTCAAACTTCATCTTTACTCACCTCTCCGTGCGGCTCTTGCGGCCGGTTTTTCGTGCTCTTCTTTCGGCGCCCGGCCGCCGGCAAGCCATGTCTGGGATTCATTTTTTCTTCCCCTGACGTATAAGAGCGCCCCGGGCAATGCCTTTAATCAAGCCCCTCGTAGACGATTATCCCTCCAAGGTGCCCCATATATATAATGGGCGGCACTATGGAAATATTAAGAAGAACAAAGAGCGCGGTCATGATATTTCTGTTCTCAAGGACTGCGGGGGAAAAATAATACCAGAGGGTGCATGCCAGTCCTATAATAAATATCACTACGCCGAACCTGATCTTGGCGTAAAAGATCTTTATCATAACGCCCTGAAATTTCCGCCTCCATTGCAGTATCCCCGTCAGATAGGAGACGGGCACGCTGCATGTGGCAATCACCATAATGTAAAAATAGGTCTTCCGGAATGCGTCATTTCCAAAGAAAAGGAATAAGAACATGAAGAGAATGGCAACCGGATACAGGGCGTTTGTAAAGTGGATAAAAATCGAATGGATATGGATTTCATTCTTTCTTATCCGCTCCATCAGGGTGGGCAGCTTCCCGTCCAGCGGGTTAATAGGGTTGCTTATAGCGGCGGCCTGATCCTCATCCCATAAAAAACCCTTTCCCGGCAGGACCATATTGTCCATACTCTCAACGACCATGTTGTCCTGAAAATAATAAACCTCGCTCACATCCACAACATCCACGGACGGCGGGTCGGACTTGGAATTTGCCACACTATCCTTGAGTTCCGTCCTTAATAGATCCACGGCCGACTGCACGGCGCCTGACATATCTCTCGCCTCAACAAACCTGGCCGCGTAAAAGTTCCTTTTCCTGACCTTTTTACCGGTCTTGATGAGGAAATTCTTTCCCCTGATGCAGACTTCAAACTTTCCCATTCAACTCCTCTTGTTTCGCTCTCCGGCCGGTCTTTTCGCGGGATGGGATCCGATAAAAAGGCCGTATTTTTTTGTCCTTTTTTCCTTTTTGTCCTTTACGGGCCGTGCCCGCCCCGGCGCTCCCGGCGTTTAAAACCCAGCCCGGCCCGATAGGTACTTCCTTATAGATTAACCATAAATCAGTTTAAATTCAATATTTAAGGGGACGGCGCTAATCAGCCGGGCAAAGAAGAAGCCGTAACCCCCTGAAGCATAACAAAAACTCAAGTGATTACGGCCTCTTATAAACTGGCGTCCCCAGGGGGAGTCGAACCCCCGTCGCCGCCGTGAAAGGGCGGTGT
>JBHHVI010000002.1:0-80815 GCA_046754225.1 Thermodesulfobacteriota bacterium
GCGTCAGTCATAAAATCCAATAAGCCCTAACAAGCCGGGTGTCTCTAAGTGCCGTCTTTTTAGAAAAAGGTTTTTTTGCGTCAGTCATAAAATTTTCTTAAAACCCGATAAGCCAGTGCCTATAATTACGGTCTTTTAAAAAACCATCTTTTTAGCGTCTGTCATTGGATTCTTTTTAAATTCGATAAGCCCCGTGCCTACAAGTACGATCTCTTTGTAAAACCGTCTTTTTAGCGTCTGTCATATTTTTAGTCACAGGTATTTGTAAGCATGGGAATAAACTTAAACGGTTCTCCCCACCGCCGCGGCGACCTTCTTTATCTCATCCATAAGAAGAGCGAATTTTGAGGGCTTTAAAGACTGCGCTCCGTCGCTGAAGGCGTTTTCAGGGTCTGCGTGCACCTCTATCATAAGCCCGTCGGCGCCTACGGCGACAGCGGCCATTGAGGCCGGCAGGACGAGTTCCCATCTGCCCACGGCATGGCTCGGGTCGACTATTACGGGCAGGTGGCTCTCTTCCTTGAGCACCGGCACCGCGCTTATATCGAGCGTGTTACGCGTGGCCGTTTCAAATGTCCGGATTCCCCTCTCGCAGAATATTATCCTGCTGTTGCCGTTGGCGGCTATGTACTCGGCGCTCATGAGGAGTTCTTTTATCGTAGCCGACAGCCCCCTTTTAAGGAGAACGGGCTTGTTTATCTTGCCCACCTCCTTCAAGAGCATGAAGTTCTGCATGTTCCGCGCGCCGATCTGGACGATATCCACGTACTCGCATACAAGGTCAATGTCGCGGGGGTCCATGAGCTCGCTTATGACGGGAAGGCCCGTCTCTTTACGCGCTTCGGCGAGGTATTTGAGCCCCTCATGGCCGAGGCCCTGAAAGCTGTACGGAGAGGTCCTGGGTTTGAAGGCGCCGCCCCTTAATATGCTGGCTCCGGCCAACTTGACCTCGCCTGCGACACTCATTAGGTTGGCCTCGCTTTCAACGCTGCACGGACCCGCCATGACGACCACCTCCTTGCCGCCAATCTTTACTCCCCCCCCTATGTCTATAACAGTGTCCTCACTTTTGAACTCACGGCTCACGAGCTTGTAGGGCTTTAAAATGGGCACTGCCTTCTCAACGCCGGGCATGGCCTCAAGTGGGATCGCGGCAAGTTTTTCCTCGTCGCCTATGGCCCCTATAATGGTCCGCTCCTTGCCCTTTGAGATATGGACCGCGAGACCGGCGTCCTTTATCTTGTTAACCACGTTGTCTATATCGGCATCCGTGGCGCCTTTCTTTATGACGATAATCATTGTCAAGCTCCCCCTGTTAAATGATGTTGACTGCAAATCTTACGCCGCTCATATCACCGGACGGCCTCTCTTAAGGCCGTCACGAAACGTTTGTTTTCCTCAGGTAGCCCGACGGTAACCCTTATGTACTCGTCAAGGCCGTAACTACCCATGGGCCTGACTATCACCCCGAGCCTTAGTAGCCTTTCGTAGACCTTCTTTCCCTCGCCCACCTTTATGAGAAAAAAATTCGCCTCTGTGGGCACGGCCCCCAGACCCATCGCCTTTATCTCCGTAAAGAGGTAATCGAGACCACTCTTATTGTTCTCAACGCTCTTCCTTATATGTTCGGTGTCGTCAAGGGCAGAAAGAGCCGCGCTCTGGGCGAGTGAGTTAACGTTAAAGGGTTGGCGCACCCTGTTAAGGAAGTCCGTTATTTCCGGACGCGCCACACCGTAGCCCACCCTCAGGCCCGAGAGCCCGTATATCTTGGAAAAAGTCCTGAGAAGAATGACGGGCCTGCCTTCGCGGATATACTTTAACGAGTCCGGAAAATCGCCGCTTTGAACGTACTCGTAGTAAGCCTCGTCTATGCATACGATAACCCCTTCGGGGACCCGCTCCATAAAGGCGTCGAGCTGGCCCGCCGATACAATCGTACCGGTAGGGTTATTGGGGTTGGCGATAAAGACTATCCGCGTCCTCTCGTTTATGGCGCGCGACATGGCCTCGAGGTCGTGCCTCATATCCTTTAGAGGCACCCTTACTGACAGGCCTCCCGCGGCCTTTACAGCAAGGGGGTAGACGGCAAAAGAAGGCTCTCCCATAACCGCCTCGGCTCCGTAGGGCAAAAAGGCCCTCACAAGGAGTTCTATAACCTCATTGGACCCGTTTCCAGGCACGATCCACTCAGGATCAACGTCGAGGCGCTCGGAGAGTTTTCGCTTCAAGTAGTAGCAAGAGCCGTCGGGGTACCGGTTAAGGCCGCCTAACTCGCCCCTTAAGGCCTCTACCGCCTTCGGTGAAGGCCCAAGCGGGTTTTCGTTGCTCGCGAGCTTGATGGACCCCGATATGCCGAGTTCGCGCTCCAGTTCGGCCAGAGGCTTTCCCGGCGGATAGGGCACAATGGACCTTATATGCTCGGGCACCACCAGGTTTGTCTTTTTATCTTTCGTCTTCATGGCCTGTAATCTTTATACATTAACCAATTTACTAAGTTTAGGCCGCATCTACTTGTTTATAAAACAAATTATTCGCCAGCCTTGACTGGAGACCTTGGATATGAGCCGAGGACCTTTAAGAAGAGGCAGGACTTCTCCAACTCCTCCACGGCCTCCTTAACTTTTTTTTCCTTCACATGCCCCTCGAGGTCGATGAAAAATATATACTCCCAGGCCCGCGTCTTCATGGGCCTTGACTCGATCTTGGTGAGATTTATACCCCTCTTAGCGAAGGGCTGGAGCATCTTGAAGAGCGCTCCGGGGGCGTCTTTTATGGCGAAGACGATGGCGGTCTTGTCCTCACCCGTCCTCTTTACAAGGTGCTTTCCAATGACGAGAAACCTTGTGTAATTATTGGACGTATCCTCGACGTGGTTCTCAAGTACCCTCAGGTTATAGAGGTTCGCGGCGGCGCTCGACGCCACCGCCGCCGAGGCCGGGTCCTCTGAGGCGAGTTTCGCCGCCGTAGCCGTACTCGCGACGTTAAATAACGTGGCGTCGGGCAGGTTCTCCTTGAGCCAGTTCCTGCACTGGGCGAGGGCGTGGGGATGGGAGGCTACCTTCCTTATATCCTGTTTTCTGCCTGTACTGTTCATGAGCGCGAGGGAGACCTCGAGCATTACCTCGGCCCGGATCTTCAGGTTCGACGGCACGAACATGTCGAGGGTATGGGTTACAACGCCCTCGGCGGTATTCTCTATGGGCACCACGCCGAAATCGGCCCTCCCCTTCTCCACATCCTCGAAGACATCGGCTATGTTGTTCTTGGGAATGAAATCCCCGGAAAGGCCGAAATGCTCGATGCAGGCCTGATGAGTGAATGTGGCAACGGGGCCAAGGAAAGCGATCTTTACCGGCTTTTCAAGGGAGAGCGACGCGCTCATAATTTCCCTGAAGACGTTCCTCAAGGCCCTGTTGGGAAAAGGCCCCTTATTCATCTTTTGGAGCCTCTCCAATATAACTTTCTCCCTTTTGGGTACGTAGAAGGCCGTGCCGGCCCTCTTCTTGGTGTCGGCTATATCGAGGACAAGCTTCGTTCTTCTATTAAGGAGTTTCAGTATGTCCGTATCAACGGCGTCTATCTTCGTTCTTATCCCGTCCAGTTTTGTCGTTTTTTTCTTCATAAGAATTAAGTTTGGATTATTATTTTAGTTGGTTAAGCCCCAAATGGACTGCGGCTGAAGGGGTTCGCCAACGGAGTGTATATGTGAAAATAAAAAAACCGTCATAAGATTATCGTGATAAAGTAATTTATTCCATTAAAAAAATCAATAAGGATTTAATTTTTCCTGTGCTGCGGGAGGATTATTCAGGACGGAAGGATTGCGGAAGGCTGGATTGGAGTGAACAGGCTGCGTGGGTCTACTTCTTTTTCCCCTCTGTGAAGACGCCGATGGCCCTGAACTTTTCGTAACGTCTTTCAAGGAGCGCCTTGGTGGAGAAGGCCCTGAGTTCCTTCAACGTTTTTTTGAGAGCCGCCTTAAGGTTCTTAATAGCCACAGAGGGGTTCCTGTGCGCTCCTCCCGGCGGTTCCATTACCACTTTGCCCACGGCGCCCGTCTTCAGAAGGGACTTCGCGTCTATCTTAAGGGCCGAGGCGGCGATGCTGGCCTTTGTCCCGTCCTTCCATAGTATGGCCGCGCACCCCTCGGGGGATATTACCGAATAGGTAGAGAACTCGAGCATAAGGACCATGTCGGCCACACCGAGAGCGAGGGCGCCGCCGCTTCCGCCCTCTCCTATGACCGTGGAGATAACGGGCACCTGAAGGGTTGACATGCGCATCAGGTTATCGGCTATGGCCTCGGCCTGCCCCCTCTGCTCGGCGCCGATGCCGGGGTACGCGCCGGGCGTGTCTATAAAAGTGAATACCGGCCTTTTAAAACGCTCGGCAAGTTCCATGAGCCTCAGGGCCTTCCTGAAACCCTCGGGATGGGGCATGCCGAAGTTCCTCAATACCTTTTGCTTGGTATTTCTGCCCTTCTGCTGGCCTATCACCACTACCGGCTCCCCGTCAAACCTCGCGAGCCCTCCGACAATTGCGGGGTCGTCGCGGTAGCACCTGTCTCCGTGAAGCTCACAGAAGCCCTCAAAGATATTCTCTATATAATCGAGTGTGTAAGGACGGTCGGGATGGCGGGCCACCTGAGTTATCTGCCATGGGGTGAGCTTTGAATATAATTCCTTTAAGACCTTTTGCGCCTTCAGCTCGAGTTTAGCCAGTTCCCTTGCGCCTGAAGGGTCGGCCTCGGAGCCGAAGACCTTCATCTCCTCAATCTTCTTTTCTATCTTCTCAACAGGTTTTTCAAATTCGAGCCAGTGCATTTAAACGCCTTTCTCCGCTGTCAATAAAAAACAGTTACATGACCTGTATTTCGACTTCGCCGAGGAGCCCTTTTATCTTGTCAAAGGTCTGTTCACGGGCGTCGATCTTAAGCTCCCCGGGAAGGTTTATAACCACTTCCCTCGTGTCCGGGTAGAGTAGATGTATGAAGACGTTGGAACGGCCCGGGTTTGAACTCAAGAGGTCCTTAAGCTCAAGGAGCTTTCCAGAGTCGAAACCCGATGTGTCGAGCATGATATGGGTGTTCCTCACAGGCAGTTTTTTATCCATACTCTTCGCGTCCTCTATTAAAGCGACGCTTGACGCCAGTATCTTCACCTCTTCACCGTCTTTATCGAGCTTGCCCGTGACAAAGAGAGGCCTGCCCGAAGAAATGGTCTCCAGTGCGGCGGAGTAGACCTCGGGAAAGAGTATCACCTCCACGCCGGCCGAAAGGTCCTCGACCCTCATAAAGGCCATGCGCTGGCCCCTTTTTGTGGTTATCTCCTTTGTGCCCGACGGTACGCCGCCCACAGTGACTACGGCCTCATCGGCCCTCTTCTTCAGCTCTTCGATACCGCAGGTCGAGTACAACTTCATCTCCGCCTCGAACTCCTTCAAGGGGTTGGAAGAGAAGTAAAAGCCGAGGGTCTCTTTTTCAAACGCGAGGAGCTCCTTGTCAGAGAGCGGCGCGGGCCCCGCGGCCTCTCTGTTGACGGGAGCCGGTGCGGCGTGGCCGTGGCCGAGGAGGTCGAAGATGGTCTTCTGGCCTATATCGCGGTCTCTCTGCACGCCGTGCGCCGTCTCGACCATCGTATCGAGCGAAGAGAGGAGAGAGCCCCTGTCCGTACCCGTGAAATCAAAGGCGCCGCATTTTATGAGGCTTTCAATGACTTTCTTGTTTACCTTCCTTGTATCCACCTTGCTCAAAAAATCTATGATGGAACTAAAGCGGCCGCCCCCCCTTATTGATATAATCTCGTCTATGGCCGAAGAGCCCACGTTCTTGACGGCGCACAGACCGAACCTTATCGCGGACCGGGAGACGGAAAACTCTTTCATGCTCTCGTTAAGGTCGGGCGGCAGTACCTCGATACCCAGGTCTCTGCACTCGTTGATATATTTTACCACCTGGTCGGTGTTGCCCATATCGGAGCTTAAAAGCGCGGCCATGTACTCCACGGTGAAGTGGGTCTTCAGGTAGGCGGTCTGGTAGGCGATAAGGGCGTAGGCGGCGCTGTGGCTCTTGTTGAAGCCGTAGCCGGCGAACTTCGCCATAAGCTCGAATATCTTTTCGGCGCTCCGGGGAGGGATCTTGTTTTTTTTAGCGCCGTCGAGGAATTTTGACCTTTGCACAACCATCTCTTCGGGGAGTTTCTTGCCCATCGCCTTCCTTAAGAGGTCGGCGTCCCCCGGGGTGAATCCCGCCAGCACCCGGGCAATCTCCATGACCTGCTCCTGATAGACTATGACTCCGTAAGTATTCTCAAGTATGTCTTTAAGTTGCGCGAGGTCGTACTTGACGGCGGCCCGGTTATGCTTTCTCTTTATAAAATCATCGACCATGCCGCTCTGAAGGGGGCCGGGCCTGAAGAGCGCGACGGCCGCCACGAGGTCCTCGAAGGCCGAGGGGGCGAGTCTTTTCAGCAGGTCCTTCATGCCAGAGCTTTCGAGCTGGAATATGCCGTTCGTCTCCCCCGAGGCTATGCGTTTGTAGGTGGCCCCGTCGTCGAGAGATATATTCTCGATATCCACATCTTCTTCTCTGTTACTCTTGATGAGTGACAGGGTTTTGTCTATGACGGTGAGTGTTTTGAGACCGAGGAAATCGAATTTTACGAGACCTATCCTCTCAACGTCCTTCATGGAGTACTGTGTCGTTACTATGTTATCCTTTTGCCCCATGTAGAGCGGCAGGTATTCAACAAGCGGCCTGTTCGATATGACGACCCCGGCGGCATGCGTGGAGGCGTGCCTTGGAAGACCCTCGAGGGCCTTTGCGTACTCGATAAGCTCGGCCACCCTTTCGTCGTCCTCTGTGAGTTTTTTGAGTCTCGGTTCCTGTGTGAGGGCCTTTTCTATCGTTATATTCAACTGGTTGGGTATCAGTTTGGCTATCCTGTCCACATCGCCGTAAGCCATGTCAAGGGCGCGCCCCACGTCCCTTATGACGGCCCTGGCCTTCATCTGGCCGAATGTTATTATCTGGGTGACGTTGTCATGGCCGTATTTTTCCGTCACATATCGGATGACTTCGTCCCTCTTCTCAAAACAGAAATCTATATCTATGTCGGGCAGGCTTATCCTGTCCGGGTTCAAAAACCTCTCGAAAAGGAGGTTGTATTTTATGGGGTCGAGGTTGGTGATGCCCAGCGAGTAGGCCACAAGACTGCCGGCGGCCGAGCCCCTGCCGGGGCCCACCGGTATGTCCTTTGACCTTGCGTAATCAATAAAATCAGAGACGATGAGGAAGTAGCCCGGAAACCCCATGCCCTTGATTACCTTGAATTCCTTTTCAAGCCTCTCGTAATACTGCCACTTTACTGACTCAATATCCGCTCCGCCTTCCGCCATAAGGCTAAGCCTCTTTTCAAGCCCCTCGCGCGCCTTTTTCTCAATGAGGCTTTCAAGGGTCTGTCCGGCCGGTACCGGAAATTCCGGCAGATGTGTCTCGCCGAGGACCAGATCAAAATTACACCTCTCGGCTATCTCAATGGTATTGGAGACGGCCTCGGGAGTCTCCTTGAACGCCGCCGCCATCTCCTCGGGCCCCTTGAAGTAGAATTCATCGGTGGAGAACCGCATCCTTCCAGGCGTGTTAACGGTGTTTCCAGTCTGTATGCAAAGGAGCAGGTCATGGACCCTGGCGTCGGATTTTTTGAGATAATGGCAGTCATTCGTGGCCACAAGGGGGATGTCGAGTTTTTTACCGATTTCAATAATGGCGGCGTTAACCTTCTCCTGTTCCTCCATGCCGTTATGCTGGATCTCAAGGAAAAAGCGTCTGTTCGGAAATATATCCCTGTATTCTTCAGCCGCCTTAAGGGCCCGGTCCATCTGAGCCCGTCCTGCATAGTACGAAACCTCACCGTGAAGACAGGCGCTCAAGGCGATAAGCCCCTCGTTCATCTCCCTCAAGAGTTCCTTGTCTATCCTCGGCCTGTAATAAAAACCCTCTGTATAGGCCTTTGTAAGGAGCCTGCAGAGGTTTCTGTAACCCTTTTCGTTCTTGACGAGGAGGACAAGGTGGAAGGCGGTAAGAGAGCGCCCCTCTTTCGTGGACGCGGACTTCTCCGTCCTGAACCCCGGCGCCACGTAAGTCTCACAGCCTATTATGGGTTTTATTCCCCCGGCCATGGCCTTGCGGTAAAACTCCACGGCGCCGAAGAGGTTGCCGTGGTCAGTTACGGCCACGGCGGGCATCTTGAATTTTTTAGCCTGCTCAATGAGCGCACCGGGCCTGATGGCTCCGTCGAGGAGGCTGTACTGGCTGTGCAGATGGAGGTGTACGAAATTAGAGTGCTGCATAGGATTTGAGATTAGCACAATTTAAATTGTTTTTGAACATAAGTTTGCCTGAAATCCCTTACTTCAACCTCCTTACGTATATCTCTTTTACTATTTCGGGATCAATGGCGAGGGTAGTCTCCCCTATCTCTATGACAAAGGCCGGTTTTTTCTGGCGCACCCTTATGACGCTTCCCGGGACAAGTCCCAGTGACGAGAGTTTATCGAGCCTCGCATGTGCGCCTGAGACTATAAAGATTATCGCTGCCCTGTCTCCGGGGTTCAGGGCCGTGAGGGATTTTACGAGGGGCTTTAATTCCACCCTCTGTTTCTTGCAGCATTCGCCCTGCGGTATGGCGAGTCCATGGGGGCACGTGGGGGGGTGTCCGAGCAGCGTGCAGATGCTGTCGGTGACCCCGGGCGAGAGGATGTGCTCGAAGTTGCACGCCTCACGTTCCATGGCCTCCTCGTCCATGTCGAGGACCTGTGTCAGAAGCCTCTCGGCGAGGCGGTGACGACGGATTACGGCCTGCGCCTTACCCTCGCCGCTCTTTGTCAGATAGACGGAGTCGCCGTCCACGGTTATAAGGCCCCGGGACTCCATATCCCTGAGCGTACCAAGGTCGGCTTTCGCCTCGGCCACCTCTTTGACACTGAAGAGCCTTTCTATGGAGCTATCGCCCAGCTCGCGGTTTGACCATATGAATTCAAGGACCTCTTCCATAACACTATCTTCAGCCATTTCTCCTCCTTAAAGGGGCACATGAAGAGCCCTCAATATTAGATTGAGCACACCGCCCGCGAAAAGCGCGAAGGGGAATATAAAAATGGTTATCCAGAGCGCCGCCTTTAACCCCCGCTCCTTTACCATCATAAAGAGGTTGGCTATGCAGGGGACGAAAAGCGTTATGGTAACGAGGCTCACGACGACCTGTGTGTGGTCCATGAGCCCCTTCTTTTGAAGGGCGAAGAGCCCGGCGGCCCCGTAATCCCTCCTGAGGAATCCCACGATAAAGGCGTCGGTGGATTCCGCCGGGAGATTGAGAAAACCCTCGATGACAGGGGACGCCGCTCTCTGCAGGGCGATAAGCGCTCCCGTCTTGTCGAGAACGAATAAAAGCAGCGTGCCGAGGACGAATAGAGGCACCGCCTCCTTCAGGTACCACTGGACCCTGACGAGCGTTTTGAGGATTATGTTGGACAACATGGGAAGCCTTATAGGGGGTATCTCTATTATAAAATCCGATGTGTCTCCGGGCAAAAGCCTCGCAGCCATAAACCCCACCAAAAACATTATGATGATTATAACCGCCGCCCAGACTATGGTGGCGGTAACGGAAACTGCGCCGAGCATGCCGAGTATAACGCCGAGCTGCGCGCTGCACGGCACTCCGAGGGCAAGTAGAAGCGTAACGATGACCCGCTCCTTTTTTGTTTCCAGAATCCGTGTCGTCATCGTGGCCATGGTGTCGCAGCCGAGCCCTAACACCATGGGGAGCACGGCCTTGCCGTTAAGTCCCATGACCTTGAACAACTTGTCCGACATGAGGGCGAGCCTCGGCAGGTACCCGGAGTCCTCGAGGATACTGAAGAATATGAAGAAAAAGCCCACTATGGGCAGCACTATGGCTATGGCGTATGTGAGGGCCATGGTCACGAGGCCGTAAGGGCCTACGATAAGGTCATGAATGATGCCCGAGGGCAGTGCGTATTCGACCACCCTCGACGCCCATGGGTTTACAAGGCCGTCGAATATGACGCTCTGAAAAAAGTCCACGCTTATGCCCGCGCCCAGGACCCCGACGAACTCGTACATCAGGAAGAGGACGGCGAGAAGTATTGGGACGCCCCACAGGGGATGCATGGAAAGCCTGCCGATAAGGCCGGCTATACGCCCCTCCTTCAGGGTCTCCTTCGATACGACCTTACTTACTATCGCGTCAACGGTCCGGAGCCTCGCCCTGTTTATCAGGTAACCGAGGGGTTCGGGGTATATGGACTGGACCCCGGCGGTGATCTCTTTTATCTTTGCGAGCCCCCCGGGGCCGAGCCTTTCCTCAACCCAGCCGTCCATGGTTGCGTCTCCGGAAAGGAGCATCACGCTTATGGACCTCACTGAAATCCGTGTATCGTGAAGGAGCTTTGATATCTCCGCGATCCCGTCTTCCACAGGTTCAGGATATTTTACGCCCCCCTCCGAGCGCCGGTGCAGACTGAAGATGTTTTGTATCTTATCGAGGTTCCACTTCTGAGTGGCTATGGTAGGGATGGCAGTGAGCCCTGTGGCTTTTGAGAGCGCATCTGTATCTATCCTGATGCCCCTCTCGCCCGCCTCGTCGTACATGTTGAGGGCGAGCGTAACGGGCAGGCCCATCTCCTGAAGCTGAAGCGTGATTAAGAGCCCTCTCCTTAAATTCTTGGAATCGAGCACCTGCAAAACGGTGGCGACATCATCGTTTAAAAGGATGTCACGAGTCACCTTCTCGTCTTCACTCACCGGCACGAGGCTGTTTACACCGGGGCTGTCTATTACGCCGGTCCTTACGCCCTTGAGGCGCGTGGTACCCCTGGAGACGCCGACAGTGGTGCCGGGATAATTGGAAACAGTGGCGTACCTGCCCGTAAGCGCGCCGAAGATAACGCTCTTGCCCACATTGGGGTTGCCTACAAGGACGAGAGAGCCCCGGCCGTGGGCTGCGGTTTTCCCGGATTTTTCAGTCATTTAGTAATGATAATAACTTTCATTTTCAATAGCAAGGGAAAAAATTTTTATGAGCAGTCCGGACAGTACCCGTAGAGTTCGAGCTTGTGGTCCAGGACGGTAAAGCCGTGCTTCTTCGCCGTCTCGTTCTGAAGCTCCTCTATTCTGTTGACCCTGAATTCAGCGATCTTTGAGCACTTTATGCATATAAGGTGGTCGTGGTGGCCGCCTTCGGGTATGTTCTCATACCTTGTCTGACCATCGCCGAACTGTCTGGCTATGGAAAGCCCGCTTTCGGTCAATAGCTTCATCGTCCTGTAGACGGTGGCGTAACCCACGCCGGGCGTCTTCCTCTTTACCTTCTTCAAGAGCTCATCAAGGCTTATGTGTGTGCTGGTTTTAAAAAATGTCGTGGCGATAAAGTCGCGCTGGGAGGTTGATTTCAAGCCGTGGGACTCAATATACGACTTGAATATCTGCATTTTCTTCGAGATCTTCATAAAAAGAATTCCCTGGCCAGACCCTTGAAGGACGCGCGCGTTGAGACTTCGCGGATATGGTAAGCGAGAGGTCAAATGGAGCGGGAGACGGGTCTCGAACCCGCGACCTCAACCTTGGCAAGGTTGCGCTCTACCAACTGAGCTACTCCCGCTTTCACTAAATTTCGAAGTCGAGATTCTATCATAATAAAAAAAACAGTCAAGCGGTTATTTAATGGATTGAAAGGACTTGAGGCGTGAAAAGTACTCTGAAGAGCGGGGGATTGGACTACAGACAGGCTCAAAGGGCGGCGTTTACGAGAAGGGGCCAGGCATAGGTCCCGGGCTTCATCTCATCGGCAAGGACGAACCTGTAACTGAGGCTCTTCGTATCAACCCTCATGGACCTCGAATAAGGCTGGTGAATAAGTCCGCTCCTGCCGGACATGACTACGGTCCTTGAACCGTCAAAGACCCATATCTCCTTAAAGAGGAAGGCGGATTGCTCGATGGTTATCATGTACCCTTGCCTGCTGTTGGTCCTCACGTGGAGGACCGTCCCGTTTTGAACCTCTAAATACCCCCTCTGGATGTCCGCCGCGGTGATACTAATGGAAGATGAACTCGACTGGATGGATTTTGTAAGCACAGGGAGGACACGGGCCGAGACATTCAGATTTCCCGAAGTGCTGTTTGCCATGGCCAGGGAAACGGTTATCGTAAAGAATGCGATTACCAGGAAAACTATGTATCTCGGCGTTTTCATCCTAATGCTCCTGCCCTTATTAACTGAAAAAAGTGTGCCAGGAGAAAAATTACCGATTGGTTTAATCTTTTCAAGATAATAATACATATTATGCATATAAATATGTGCATAATATCACGTTTTATAAATTTTTCACGTAATATTGTGCAAACAATATTTTTATGAAATCTAAAATTACGGTATTAAGTAAGAGTATACCACAAAAACGTGCGTTTTTGTCGCAAGTGGGATATTAATTTTTGACGGCAGAATACGCCAAAGGGGGCGAGTGTAATATAATCAGATAGTTGCCAGTCTGCGGGGAAAAATGAGGAAAGTGTGCGTTTTCGGCCCTTTGTGACTTTTGTCACACTCGCTTATTTAATTGTATATTTATCTATTTTCCTTATGAGTGAACGCCTGCTTATACCGAGCAATTTCGACGCGTGAGTCCTGTTGCCGTCGCATTTATTGAGAACGCTTTCTATATGGGCCCTAACGACCTTGTCAAGCGTTTCCATGCCGTATTTAACGGCGCCCTTAAACTCCTTGATGGACTCAGGGAGGTCCTCGGGCCTTATAAAGGACTCCGAGGTGAGGATGGCCGCCTGTTCGATTACGTTCTCCAGCTCTCTTATGTTGCCCGGCCAGTCGTAAGAGAGGAGCTGGGTCTGTGCGGGCCTTGATATCCCTTTTACTGACTTGCCGGTCCTGGCAGTGAACTTTTTGAGAAAATAGTTAAAGAGAAGGGGCAGGTCGTCTTTACGCTCCCTCAAGGGCGGCACACTTATCTTAAGCGGCGTGAGCCTGAAAAAGAGGTCGTCCCTGAAGTTGCCGTTCTTTACCTCCCCGGAGAGGTCCCTGTTTGACGCCGCTATGACCCTGCATTTGGCGTTTAACGTAGCAGTGCTTCCCAGGCGCCTGAAGTCTCCGTCCTGAAGCACCCTCAAAAGATGGGGCTGTACGGAGAGCGGCATATTGCTTATTTCATCAAGGAAGAGCGTGCCTGAGCCGGCAACCTCGAAGAGCCCGGCCTTATCCTCAAAGGCTCCGGTAAAAGCGCCTTTTTTGTGGCCGAAGAGTTCGGACTCTATCAGGGTATCTACAATCCCACCGCAGTTGAAGGTGATGAAGGGTTCCGAGGCGACGGGGCTTACATCGTGTACGGCTTTGGCGATTAATTCCTTGCCCGTGCCCGTCTCTCCTGTAACCGTTACGGCCCTGTAGTAGTGGGCGATCCGCCTTATGAAATTGAAGATATCAATCATGACGGGGTTCCTGCCCACGATGCCCTGGAACTGGTATTTGTCGGAGAGGTTCCTTTCCAGCTCAAAGGTCTCACGGCGTAAAATGCTCAGCTCGTCTATTCTGTCGATTACGCCGGTAAAGGCGTCCCTATCGACAAAAGGCAGGGTAAAGTAGGCCGTGGCCCCGTCCTTTATCGCTTCAAGGGCGAGCGCCTTCTCATGGCCGAAGAGTATGACCTCCACTCTCGGGTCGCACTCCTTTATGGAGGCGAGTTTTTCAAGATCGCCCTCGATGACTGCCACGTCGTGGTTGGAGTTTCTTATTGCTTCTTCAGGGGATGAATTTTCTGCGATGGTCTCTACAAGGTGTTCGTTGATGAGTGCGGCAATCTCTTCAGGCGGCTCTTTGAGCGCCAGAAGGATTTTCAGCATTGCCTTCCTTTTTTACATATTGGGACATTTTTTTTAGAACGTAATGGTAACTGTCAGCGTGTCGGTGTACGAGCCGGCCGACACGTCCTGCAGAGGCGGTATCCTGCCGTATACCTTAAGTTTCTTTGTCTTGTTCTTTTTGACCTTCTTTTTTACAATCGAGGTGCCGCCCGTGCCGTCTCCCCATATCTTCGTCATTTTTTTCTTGGTATAAAGGTCATAGTTAAGTAAGTCGGCGAGCATGGTGTTTTTCATCTGCCTCGGTGTGAAAAGTCCCGAATTGGGGCTCGGCCCAATGGCCACCCGGACCTTTGTCTTTTTCTTGTTGTTGCATCTGATATTAATCCGGCCTATGGCGTCAGTGGGCGTGGCGAGGAATACGTCATAATTGCCGAAGCTTACCGGCGTGGTACTGACGGTACACGCCGCGTGCGAAATGGTGCCCAGTGTCAGTACGGCGAGAAAGGCCAGAGCCGGGTATAAAAAGAGCCTCAGGGAAATCCGTTTTATCATTCCACCGCGCATGTCACCTCCCCTGCTTCAACAAGCACCTCGCTGCTCTCAGGCACATTTAGGTCGAAGCGGCACTCCGCTCCGTTGTAGAAGACCGTACCGCCATATTCGCCAGCCGGCACGTTCTCTATATAAAATTCCCCGTCCGAGCCTACGAGTCCTTCCAGGGTCCTGTCCTTAAGTATAACCTTCATGACGGAAAATTCAACAGGAACTTTAACCCCGCCATCAGTTGTGTAGATTTTTCCTGAGAGGGCCTGGACCTTTGCCACATCAAATACCACGACGGAACCGCTCCGAAGCGGTGGGTTTATGTTCCTCGTCACCGTGGAGATTGAGTATTCTATGGGGATATCCTGTTTTTCGATATCAATTTTATTATCCCTGTACGAGTTTATTACGGGTATAATGGCAGAGCCCGAGCGGTCAGTCCTGGCCACCTCGTTATTAAAATAACGTACCCTTACGCCCTCGAGGCCGGCCACCTTCACCTTGGCGAAGCTGTCGGTAATGGGCCTGCTGGGAAAGGCCGTCCTGTCTATATAGCCAATGCCTCCCGAGGCCGCTAATTGCGCGCTCTGGTCCCCGTCAATATTCCTGTATGTGGCACTGTATATTCCGTAATCGTTCTGGTAGTCGCCCTCAACAACAACATCCGTATTGTCCGAGGTGTTATCGGCCTGAGCCCTGTATCCGTAACCGGTGCCGGTGGGGAGATTCCTCTGTACGGACGCGCTCCTTGTGACGGCGCCGCCGTTATTGGCGTAACTTACGGCCGCCGAGGTGTTTGAGCCGAGGTAGACGTGAAAACCGACAAAAATGTCGTTGGTGTCCTCCGAACCCTCTTCCTCGGTCCTTGACGCCGTAACGAATATATTTGACCAGCTCGATATATTCCTGTCGTAGAGGAGGCCGTAGCGGGTGATGTCGGCGCTCAAGTACGGTCTTGAGAAGGAGTATTCGGCGGTTATTGTGCCGAGCCGCTTGAGGGCCACCCCCGCCGACGCCCCGAGTTGGAGCGACGACTTGTCGTCAAAGGGGGATACCGCAAGGTTGGTGAAATATCTCGTAAGCGCCCGCGCCGTTAGTGTAGCGCTAAAGGTCTTGTTCCTGAAGAGGTAATTAAAGGAAGCCCCGTACCCGAACTTGCCCTCCGAACCGGTAACCGCGAAAGAGGCGTCAATGACGCCGTAATTTGAGATGAGAAATGCCGCCGTGGGCCCGGCGTTTATAAGCCCCCCCGAAGCCTCGACGGCGAACCCCGCCTTGAGCCCTTTGGTGAAGCCGTAATTGTGAAGGGCCTGCAGGGCGAACTTACCGTAATTAAAACTCTTTTCGCCTAATTCCTCCCTTACGAAGCCGAGGCTGTAACTGTACTCGTGAAGCCCCTTTTTAAGAAGCCTGTCGGTAAAGAAAAACGGTTTTTTTACTACCGTCTCGTGGCCGTAAATGTCCTTTATTACCAACCTGGAGTTGCCGTAACCGACGATGGACGGGATGTTTTTGAGCGCGAACTCGCCGGGCTGGAGCCTTTCCGTCCGTATAAGCTGGTCGTCTACATAGACGTTGACCTCTGAGGGCGTCATTAGCGAGCCCCCAAGGTCCACGGCGGGGAACTGAAGAAAATATGGGTCAATGGAGAAATTTTTCGAAAACAGTAAACCGCCCTGCAGCGTGGCCGTGCCAAGGGGGCCGGACACACCTGTCACGTCGCCGGCGCTCGCCGTCCAGAGCCCATCTCTATCGTCTCTCGTAACAGTGGTTAAGAGCCTTGCAAAATTGCTCCCCTCGGTCTCCCTTGAATAGTCAAAGGTGGATGTCCCGAGGTAGTCGCCGAGCCTCAAGCCCAACTCGGTGGACAGGAGCAGGGAGTCGTCGCTGGAATCGTAAAAAAGGCCGTAATTCAAGAAGGCGGAGTTCGCCCGCGTGTAGGTTACCTCGTAATTCCTTTTATAGGAAAGGTCCAGTGTCTCCTCATTGAAGAGTCCAGGTTCGGCCGTCATATCGAGGGATACATCTCTCTCGTTGACGGTGAATTGAAGCCCCTTTATGGACTTTAATGAGACGTATTTTTCGCCCTCGTACTCCACGGCGGCGCCGAGCCCGGCCTTGAGCCTTGTCCTTTCAATCTCATCGGCTGTTATCCACACATCGCCGTCTGCCGTGCGCACCACAAGGGACTCGCCCATATCAACTGAATTCAATATTACCTTTAACGGGAGCACCTCCTCTGAATAGGAATACCCCGCTGTGAGGACGGCAATGACGAATAAAATGGCTGGAAAAAACTTAAGGAGAACAGAGCGCTGGAGTGACATCTACCCTCTCGTTCATTGAAAGTCTGTCTGTAGAGACTTCAATATCGAGTTGGTTCAACTTAACGCATTCTTTTTCAGGTATATCCACCATGAATTTTTTATGGCGGCCGCCGTGCAAATAGCGGCCCGCAAGCTCCCTGGCAAAAACCACCTTCCCGGAACTATCCTTGCCCTCAACCTTCACTGCCCTCATAATGAAGTGCTGATTACCGGTGTTCGCCGCGACAAAAGTGAGCCTGCCCTTCTTAAAGACTGTTTTCTCTATCGAGCCGGAAATCTTCCCGCTCACAGGGTCCACGAATATGGGAATACCCACCCTCATGAGGGTACGGAGCGTCGTCCCCTCCTCCTTCTTTGACTTCGGATCAGGTATCTCGCTGACGTATATCCTGTAAGTCTTCTCCGCGTCGCCCGGGGCCGACTTCAGACCTATCCGGATGAGTTGTTCCTCTTCATTCTTTATCTTGAATATCCTCGGAAAGGCTATAATCTCATCGGTGGGCTTGTAGTGGTCCTCGCCGTTTTCATCCTGGCTCCAGGATACAACCTTGACCTGAAGGGTTATGGCGTCGGAGGAATTGTTCTTTATCGCCACGGCGGAGGTCCTGGCCGCGCCCTTGAAAAAGACCTTTATGGGGCTCACGGTAAAATCAGCGCCGTGAGACCGGGCCGCGAAAAGGATGAAAAAGACAGTTGTTATGGAAAAGATAGAGAGAATTTTTTTCATGGTAGAGATAGTAATGTTTTTAATTTAAGAATGCAACGATAAAAAAAGGGAGGGGCATTAAAGCCCCTCCTTTTTCGCTCTGAGATGCGGGTAAGTACATCTCTTAGTACTGTACCGTTACCGTGACCGTCCCGCTGTAAGCGCCGGCCCCGACATCCTGTCCCGCAGCTATCCTGCCGTACACGTTCCTGAGGTCGTCTGCGTTGCTCGTTGACGTTCCGGTGACTCCGGGGCTTGCGCTCGGCCAGAGAGTTGTTCTCGGAGCGTCTGTATAGAGTTCGTAGCTAAGGATGTCTACGCCGTCCGTCATGGTCCTCGTCCCTGTCACATAGAGGTCGTAGGCGGTGTTCTTTGTGCACTTGAAGGTAAAGTCGCCCGCCGCGTCAGTGGGGGTTACTACGTCGGTGGGGTCGTAGTTGCCAAAGCCTATATTCGTCACGCTCTTAACCCGGCAGTTGCTTATGACCGTAGCCGATACGTTCAGGGTGCCTGTGGCGGTCGCGGCGTAGGCGTATCCGGCCGTGACCCAGAGAAACCCGAAGATTGATACTATTGAGAGAATTTTTCTTGTCGTCTTACCCATTTTCCTACCTCCTTGTTGTATTAAGTTTTTTTATAAATCCGTTTTTAAATCCCTATTTTGCTTTCGCTTTGCTATAGTGCATTAAGCGTGCCAAAAGTCACATTTAAACTAACTATCTGTTTTTTAAGACTTTTTATTGCTGTGACAATTTCGCACATAAGTCGGATTCTTGACAAAAATTGTCATTTGATGAAAAAATTGCATATTTCGTCACCTAAAAAGTCCTTTATTTGCGGCCAAGTGTCAATAGAAGGCGGCGCCAGAGGCGCAGTGAGCGATTTTAACGGCCATTTGACGAAGGGAATCACAATCTGATATTATTTAATGATTATGGAGTTTAATGAGGCCTATGAAAAGGTACAAGCGCTACGCGATAATCTCGAGAGGGTGATTCGCGGCAAGAGCGGGATTATAGACCTTGTAATTACGGCGCTCCTCGCGAAGGGGCACCTCCTTATAGAGGATGTGCCCGGTGTTGGAAAGACAACGCTTGCCCACGGGCTGGCCAGAAGCGTTAACTGCACCTTCCAGAGAATTCAATTCACCAGCGATCTTCTCCCTTCCGATGTTATAGGCGTGACCGTCTATAACCAGCCCGAGCACAGGTTCGAGTTCAGAAGAGGTCCGCTCTTCGCAAATATAGTCCTCGCCGATGAAATAAACAGGGGTACGCCCAAGACGCAGAGCGCGCTTCTTGAGGCCATGAACGACCGCCAGGTATCTGTTGAGAGGATTACCCATGCCCTGCCCGAGCCTTTTATGCTCCTGGCCACGCAGAACCCCATGGAGTTCGCGGGCACATTCGCGCTCCCCGAATCCCAGCTCGACAGGTTCACCCTTTCCGTGAGAATAGGCTATCCAGACTCCGACCACGAAAAGGAGATAATCCGCTCCGCTTCAGCGCCTGCGGCCATAAATGACCTCCGCCCCGTGGTGGAGGTTGAGGATCTACTGAATATGCAGGAACTTTCGGGGCGGGTCCATGTTGAGGACGACCTCGTGGCCTACATCCTTTCCATAGCCGAGGCCACAAGAAACCATAAGGAGATCAGGCTCGGCGTCAGCCCTCGGGCCACGATGACCCTTTTTAAGGCGTGCCAGGCCCGCTCAATTGTCTCTGGCAGGGATTACGCAACGCCTGACGACATAAAGGGGCTCGCCGAGAGCGTCTTCGCCCACAGGATTATCCCGGCTGTTGCCGGGTTCAACGGTGATATCGCCGATTCATCCATCCTTATCCGTGATATCCTCTCAGCCGTGGCAATTCCGATTTAGGTGCTATGAATTTAAGACCGGCCATATCCGCGCCCCTTCCCTGGCTTACCGTTATCGCCGGGAGGTTCTTAGCCGGACTCAAAAAGGACGCCGGCAAGGGCGTAAAAAGGAGGCTGCTCAAGTTCCCGAGGTCTCTAAGGGTCACAAGGGAAGGCAAGTGGTTTATAGCGGTTCTTTTCAGCATAGGGCTCGCCGCGATAAATACCGGCAGTAATCTCCTCTATCTGATGCTGACAACGCTTCTTTCCATGATAATCATCTCAGGGCTCATGTCTGAATCCACCCTGAAGGGCCTAAGGGCCGTAAGGTTGCCCCCGGGCAAGATTTTCAGGGGCACACCGGCTCTCTTCGCCTTTAAGATCGAAAACACCAAGAGGTTTTTCTCCTCCATATCCTTTGACCTTTCCGAGTCCGCCTTGCCGGGCATTGACTGCCCACCGGTTTACGTCCTCAAGCTGAAGGCCGGCGCTTCCATCATCAGGGGCGCGAGGTATACCTTTAAAAAACGCGGCAGATACACCTTAACGGGGCTTAAGTTCACAACCCTTTACCCCTTCGGGCTTTTTCTCAAAGGCAAGGTTGAAGCCCTTTCTCATGAGGTTACGGTCTATCCCCGCATAAAACCGGTCCATACCGTCGCCTCAAAGACCATCTCCTCAAGGGAAGGGGCACGGGTTAAAAAGAAAGGGGCGGGCCCGGACCTACATAACCTGAGGGATTACACCCCCCACGACGACTCACGCTTCATCCACTGGAAGTCGGCGGCCGTTACGGGGGGGCTCATGGTAAAGGAGTTTGAAAGGGAGAGCGAGAAAAAGGTCCTCGTCCGCTTCCAAAACCTCTCAAGGCCGGGGTATGAGGCCCTTTTTGAGGATACCGTAGATGAGGTGGCGGGGGTTATTAGTTTTCTTATTGAAGAGGGCTACTCAGTCGTCTTTGAAACGCTTGAGGAGGAGCTACCCCCGGGCACAGGCAGAGAACACTTCTTCAGGATCCTCGGCCGGCTCGCCCTGATAAAGCCAAAACCCCTTTCTTCGGGCACTCCGGCCTACGACGTGGTTTATCTATGAAATTTTCCGGCTATATGGCGACGGTGACGTATTTCATGGCCCTTCTGGGCCTCTATTCGCTGACCCTTGTAGAGCCCATAGAGCGTGGTTTCATATTTTTCACGGCGGCAGCTGTCTTTACGAGCCTCTTTCTTAATCTCAAAAAAACGCGGATTATGCCGTCGGGGTTCTATAACCTCCTCGCCCTTGCCGTATTTCTCCTCTTCACCGTCTATTACTCTTCTTCCATAAGGGACATGGGCGACATTATTGTAACGGCGTCGCGTTTCCTGGCGGTGCTTCTCGCCATAAAACTATTCGACCTTAACGCCAACAGGGATTATATCATAGTCTACGGCGCCGTCTTCTTCCTCATATTGGCGGCGGCGGCATCCACCGTGAGCCTCGTCTTCTTTCCCCTTCTCGTCCTTTTTATAATAGCCGCCATCTTCGCCATGATAACCGTTAATCTAAAAAAGGAATTTGAAAAAAGGGGGCTAAGCAAAGCAGGACCTCCGGCCGGTCTCTTTGACATCCCTTTTTTTCTCTCCCTCACTACGGTGACGGTTGTCTCGATAGCCGTAACCTTCATTCTCTTTTTTCTTATACCCCGCATGGAGACAGGTTTTTTTGAGAGAAAGACCCTTAACGCTGTAAAGGTTACGGGGTTTTCCGATACCGTTGAGCTCGGCTCAATGGGGGCCGTAAAGAAGGACCATACAGTCGTCATGCGTGTGGAATTTCAAGGAGGAAAGAAGCCCGCACGGCCCGTATATCTGCGAGGCGCCGTACTTGAGGACTATGACGGATTTACGTGGAGGAGGGGTGCGAGGCCGAAAAGACTTGTTAGAGGAAAGGACGGCTTTTTTAAATTCAAAAAAAACTCAGGACCCCTCGTTGAGCAAAGGATACTCCTTGAACCCCTCTCTACAGAGGTGATCTTCGCCGCGAAGAGCCCCGTCATGCTATCGGCCGGGTTTCCAAATCTATGGAGGGACTCGGCGGGCGCCCTGACCCTCCCCTCTCCTCCTTACTCAAGGACGAGTTACACGGTCTGGTCATCTACGGAGGCCCCTCAAAGGGGCGCTTCCGCCCCCGATGATTCAACGGGGCTCCTTGACATCTCCGCTGTGGCGGAGGGGCGGGGGGGAGTGCGTTTACAGGAACTTGCGGCCATGATTACCACCGGCTTAAAGACGGCCCCTCAAAAGGCTTCCGCCATAAAGCGGTATCTGATGGATAATTACAGATACACACTTGACCCGTCGCGCGGCGCGGGCCTTAACCCCATCGATGATTTTCTTTTCTTTACCAAAGAGGGGTACTGTGAGCAGTTCGCCACCGCCTTCGCTCTTCTTTTAAGGGCGAGCGGGATCCCGGCAAGGCTCGTCACCGGTTTTTTGCAGGGAGAATGGAACGGCCTTGGCGGTTATTATATCATCCGCCAGAGCGACGCCCACTCGTGGACCGAAGTCTATCTTGACGGGTACGGTTGGAAGAGGTTCGACCCGACTCCTCCCCAGGGGCTTACCCCCTATTCAGGGGCGTCGCGCCTTTCTCTTTTCCTTGACTATATGCGCGTTAAATGGAACAGGCACATCATAGGTTATTCCTTCAAAGACCAGCGGAGTCTCGCAGGGGGTTTTCAGGTACGCGCGAACAGGCTCCTGGGCGACTTGAAGGAGAGACTGAGAAGCGGCGGGGGTAGAGGGTCTTTGCTGATTGTATTGGTCCTTCTGATAATTATCGCGGCTGGGTTCTTCACTGTTGTGAGAGGCAAAGGGTCCTCCGGGGGCCGCTCTCCCAAGACCCCCGCTTTTTACCTTCAGATGCTGAAGGTGCTCGCCAGGAAAGGTTTCAGAAGGGGGGAGTCGGAATCGCCTATGGAATTTTCCTCAAGGATAGGCAACCCGGGTGTCAGCGAGGTTACAAGACTTTTTATACTGGAGCGCTACGGCGGACGTAGACCCGGCTTTCAGGACATTGAAAGGGTTAAGGAGATACTCGGGGAGCTGAAAAGGTCGTTAAGACGCGCCGAAGGGAGGAGGTAAAGACCCCTCATAAAAGACGGTTCAAGGCTGTTTCTGGAATTTATCCAGCGCTTCAAGGAGGTTTTTTACGTCTATCGGCTTCGCGACATAGCCGTCAAACCCCTTGCCGAGTATCTCTTCTTCATCGCTCTTGGAGGCCGACGCGGTAAGGGCCAATACAGGGATGGCCCTGTACTTATTTTCCGACTTAATAAGCCTTGTAGCGGTGACTCCGTCCATTCCTGGAAGATGGATATCCATAAGGACTATGTCGGGTTTTTCCGTGGCAACGAGCCGTATAGCCTCCGCCCCGTTTTCAGCCGCGACCATTTCGTAACCATTAAGCTCGAGTATCTCCTTAACGAGCACCTTGTTCATGTAATTGTCCTCAACAAGAAGAACTTTCGGTTTAGATTCTGACACGCTTTGCCTCCGCCGGCCTGTTAACCCCCCGGCTCAATAATCAGTTCGCTCCCATACCTCTTATCACATCCACGATGTCTTCGGAAAGCCGCCCTTCCCTGTGAACGGCGAGCCTTACACGACCGCCTGCGAGCCTCTTCTTGTCGGCCTCGGTAATGGTGTCGGGAGTAAAAACAAATATATGCATATTTTTCATGTCGGCGAGTTTACAGAGCCTGTCCATAATATCAAAAAACTTTTTCCGGCTGCCCTGCATCCTGATGATGATGCAGTCGGGATTGCATGAAGAGGCAAGCTCCGCGGCATTGCCGTCAAGCTCGGACATGAAGACCATGACGCCGTCCTTCTCAAGGTGCTCAACCGCCCCCTCTATCTCGGTGGACGAATTGTCAATAAGGAGCACGCGCGAAGGGGCGACACTCTGTTTTCCGGTGGCCCTCAGGCTTGCCAGTGTGCTTAACAACCTTGCTTTATCGATGGGTTTTTCAAGGTATTCCACCGCACCGAGGGAGTACCCGAGCTCCTTGTTGTCTATTGAGGAGATTATAATAACCGGTATATATGTTGTCACGGGGTTTGATTTCAGCTGCTTCAAGACCTCCCAGCCGTCTCTTTTAGGCAGCGTTATGCCCATGATTATCGCAAAGGGTTTTTCTTCCTGCGCCTTGTTCAAAAGGTCTATTCCGTCGGAGGCTGTTACGACGTCGTAATCGCCGCCTTCGAGGTAAATCTCCAGAAGATGGTTTGTGTCGGGACTCTCGCTTGCAAGGAGCAGTGACTGGTGGTCTCCGGCGCCGGAACTCGCGAAGGCGTAATCAGAAAAATCCGGAAGTTCTATATCGGAGGTGCCCTGCGGAAGTTTTATGAAAAAGGTGGAACCTTTCCCCGGTTTGGACTTGAGCCAGACCTCACCGCCATGGAGTTCAACGAGCCTTTTCGTCAGGACAAGCCCGAGACCCGTGCTGTCGTATTCCTTCGTAATAGTAGAATCGACGCGCTCAAAGGCCTTGAACAGTTTCCCCTGGTCTTCCTCCTTTATCCCTACGCCGGTATCCTCGATGCTGAAAATGATGAAGTGTTGAAACTCCATGCCGATGGGTTCCTCGGTGACGGTCCATCTGAGGTAAACCTTGCCTCCGCTCTTGTTGAATTTTACCGCGTTTGAAAGGATGTTAAGCAGTATCTGCTTGAACTTGGCCCTGTCGGCGCGGAGCTTCGGCGAGGCCGGCACCGTCTTTGCCTCAATGGTTACGTTCTTTTCATGGGCAAGGGGCCTCATAATGCCGAGCACCTCGCCTATCACCTCGGAAATGGGGAATATCTCGGGCAGTGTCTCCATCCTGCCGGCTTCGATCTTGGAGAGGTCGAGTATATTATTTATAAGTTTCAACAGGTGTTCGCCGCTGGAATGTATGAACCCGACATACTGGTCCTGCTTGTCGTTAAGCTCTCCGAAGGCCTTCTCTCCAAGGAGCTCCGAAAAGCCGATAATGGAGTTCAGAGGCGTGCGGAGTTCATGGCTCACATTGGCTATGAACTGGCTCTTCATATGGTTAGCCTCACGCAGCTCCATGTTGGCGGTCTCGAGTTCGCGCTTTTTGCTGAAGAGCTCCTCGTTGGCGCCCCGGAGCTCATCGGTCCTTTCGACTACCCTCTTCTCAAGGGTGGTGTAGTATTCCTCAAGGCTCGACGCCATCTTGTTGAACTCAACGGCGAGGTTGCCTATTTCGTCTTCGCTCGTAACGGGCGCCCTGTTCGACAGGTCTCCCTCCTCGATCCTTCTGGCGGACTCCTCGATATCAAGGATGGGCCGCACTATTGAGCGCCTGAGAGCGACCCAGAGTACCGACGCCAATATTATGGCCCCCAGGCTAAGCGCCAGCGTGACATATATGATGAACGTCGCGAAGTAATGGCTCCTCTCATAATCATGGAAGGCGGAGTCCCTTTCTTCTTTGACGAGCCTTGCCAGCGCCTCGATGGTGTCGCTGAAAATCCTCGTGCTTTGAATCCGTATAATGGACAGGGCGCCGTCCCTGTCACCTATACGGGAACGCTCCATGACCTTACTCTGGACATGCCAGTAGGCCACGAGGTTCACCTCAAGTTCTTCAAAGAGCTTGCGGTTTTTTTCGGCTATGCCCATCTTGATATACTGGCTCATGAGGGTGCCGATCTTTTTCCTTCGTTCCGATATAGAGATACTCAAAAATTGCTGTGACGGCAGATCGCTTGTTACGGTATGCAGGAACAGCTCCTGGCGCGCGCTGAGGAGTTCGTTTTCCAGTGTGGACAGGGTCCCCGCCCTTTTAAAGGACTTGAGGTAAAGCCTCTCAGTAACATTGGCGATCTCTCCGGCGTTGTACAGGGCTACAAGACTGCCTACCCCCATTATTAAAAACAGGGAGAGGAAGACAAAGGCGAGTTTTTTGGATATCTTTAAATTCCTGAAAAAACTTCTCATCATACCTTCCCGCCGCCGGTTCGGGCGGTCTCATCTTGAGACGATATATCCTCATATAAAAGGGCTATATTCTTAATCTCGCCTCCGGCGTTATAAAGGGGGGTGGATTTTATCTTAAGCTTTCTCGCCGGGCCCATGAAACGGAACTGCTTCACGGAAGAGGGGTTGTAGTCGATTATGAACTCCGTTACAAAACCCTCATAGGATTTTTTAATGGTCGGCACCATGCCCTGCGTTGTAAGTATCTCGTCATCAAATATCCGGTATTTCCTGGTAAAGTCAAAATTAGGCCCGGCGCCCATAAGTTTTCTAAGCATATCGTTAGCCAGAAGACATGTGCCGGAGCCGTCGAAAACGGCCAGGCCATAGGGTATCTGGTTTATGATCCTCTCGAAAAACTTTTTCCGTCCATGTTCGTTGTGGTAACGGCCCGTATATCCGGCAAATGTCTCAATACTGGACGCGAGTGCCTTGAAAAAAGCCGTCTTATCTATTACAGGGGCTGTCTTAAACGCCGTGTGGATAAAGCCGTATTTATTTTCACCGGCAGAAAACCTCAGACTCAGGAGCGTTGAAAAACCTGCGGACTTGAGCGCCCCGGCGTATCTCTTGAAAGGGATCTCGTCAAGATTTTTTACGAGGACCGCGCCGCTGGGATCAAATCTTCCGCCGAACGCCGCGGCGGGTAGCTCGCCAGCCTCCTTTAGGAAGGAATCATCAAAACCTTCAGAGGCCTCTATGTTAAACGACCCGTACTTATCCTGTATATATACGCAAGCGGCGTCGGCCCCGCCGGCGCTTATGGCGGTCTTTGCCGCCTCGGCTAAAATCTCCCTGAGCGAAAGGGACCTGCCGGCGAAAGAAGAAAGGCGGCCAAGCGTGTCCATCTCCGAGTCCTTTTTCGACAGTTCGTCCGCGGCGGCCCGGTTTTTTTCTTCGCTTATAATTTCCCTCTCTTTTACGGCGTCGAGTATATTGTTAAGTTCACCGCTAACCACTCCTAAAAGACCGGCGTAAGTACTCCTGAACCTGACGTTGCCGCTGCCCGAGGCGTAAGACCTGGCGGTGGCGGAAATCATCCATAGCGGCCGGGTGATGGTTATGTGGTAGAATAAAATCGCGGTTAAGGCACTTATGACGAAAAACGCCAGCGTCACTGTGAGTAGTATCCGTGTATCCTTAAAGGTCTCGGCGCGGGCCCTGCGGATAAAAACGAAAAGCCTGTCAAACTTCTCGTCTATGAGGATTGAGTTAATGTCCATGTTGTTGTGGATAAGCATGACCTCGTCCTTTTTAGTGTAAGGACCGACCTGTTGAATTTCGCTGACTATGCTCTGCCAATCGACGGACATGGTGGAGATCTCTTCTGAGATAATGCTGCTGGAGGTAAAAAACCATCTGTAACTGTCCTCGTTTACGACCTCATCGAGTTTGGCTTCAACCTTTTCAACATCCCTCTTTATAAAGGTCATAAGAGTAGGGTCAAAACGCTCGCTGCTCATAACCATATCCATGGTGTATTCGACTTTTACCATGGATATACGGAGCTCGATTAAGTTTGAACTGAGTTTCTCAAGGGTTTCGAGCTTCTGGAACTTTGCTGAAAAGAGCCTGTAGACCACAAAGGCGCTGATAAGAATAAAGACGGAGAATAAAAGAAGCTTTGTAACCGTGATGGCGGAAGTCTTTTCGGAAGGTTTCATATCTTGATTAACAGGGTTCTGGCCGCGGCCCCGGCGTGCGGCCTATGCGGTTTAACAGGGTGCGCTGAGCCGGAGGGGCCGGCCTACTTTAAAAGTTTCTTGAGATGGGTCTGAAATTCTTTTAATTTCAAAGGCTTTGATAGGCAGTAATCCGCGCCGTACTCTACGATCCTGTCCATGTCCTCCTGGCCGTAAGCGGTTACGGCGAGTATCTTTATATCTTTAGTGTGCTCATCCCCTTTAATCCGCCGGCAAACGTCAAAGCCGTTTATCTTCGGCATCCTTATGTCGAGGATAAGGAGTTCGGGCTTGAAATCCCCGACCTTAATGAGGGCGTCGTAACCGTCGTTGGCAGTCTCTATCGTGTACCGCCCGTCCATTGATTTTATGGCGCCAATGATGTACTCGACAACATCCTCCTCGTCGTCAACGACAAGTACCTTCTTGCTCTCGGGAAATATCTTTTCTTTGATGTCAAGCTTGTACCTTGATACAAAGGAAAGAAAATCGTCCTTTTTTATCCTGTAATGACCGCCGGGCGTCCTGAAGGCCTCCAGTTTGCCGGCGGCGATCCATTTTTTAACTGCGTTTATGGTAACGTCACAGAAGTTGGCTATCTCTCCTGTTGTATAAGGCTTGTTATCTTTCGTCATTAATTAACCCTTATAAATAAAAGACTGTAAAACCATTTAAATGAAGCGGTTATATATTTTACATTTGTTACAATTATAGTATATCCAAGGGGTTTTAAGGTCAAGTCTTTTTTACTATATGAACCACGGCGGAGGGGGCGGGGGTGAGGTCTTGTCAAGGTCGGGGTTCCATTTTCCGCCAATTGGGCCCGGACTTGAGGTTAACCTTTACGGGCACCGAGAGTTCAACAACTCCCTCCATCTCCTTTTTAACGAGTTCGGCGACCCTGTCGGTCTCGTCTCGCGCGACCTCGAATAGGAGCTCGTCATGAATCTGGAGGAGCATCCTTGACTTGAGGGCGCCCTCTTTCATGAGGTGGAAGAGATTAACCATGGCGGCCTTGATAATGTCGGCGGCGGTGCCCTGAACTGGCGTATTTATGGCGAGACGTCTGCCCAGTCTCCGGGTCATCTCGACAGGGCTTGAGAGTTCGGGGATAAATCTCCGCCTGCCGAAAAGCGTCGTGGTGTAACCGAGGGCCGCGGCGTCCTCTACGGTCCTGTCGACAAACTCCCTGACCTTCTGATAATGCGCGAAGTAATTTTCAATGTAGGCGCCCGCCTCCTCCATGGAGATGCCCAGCTCCGTTGAAAGCCCGTATGGGCCCATGCCGTATATTATGCCGAAGTTTATGGCCTTGGCCCTTCGCCTGAGTTCAGGTGTGACAATTCCTGGGTCGCCCAGCCCGAATATCTCCGAGGCGGTCCTTGAATGTATGTCCTCACCCCTTTTAAACGCTTCTATGAGTGCGGGGTCGCCGGCCATGTGCGCGACGATACGTAGCTCTATCTGTGAATAATCGGCTGAGAGTAAGGTAAAACCCTCGTCGGCGACAAAGGCCTCCCTTATGCGCGGCCCCATATCGCCGCGAACTGGGATGTTCTGGAGATTGGGTTTCGTGCTTGAAAGGCGCCCCGTGGCGGTAACGGTCTGGTTAAAAGAGGTATGTATCCTGCCTGACCCGGGAGCGGCAAGGGCAATCAGCGCGTCCACATAAGTGGATTTGAGCTTACTAAGGCCCCTGTACTCCAGGATCTGCTCCGGAACTTCGTGGTACTCCGATAGCTTTTTAAGGACCTCCTCATTGGTGGAAAAACCCGTCTTGGTCCTCTTAACGGGGTTGAGTTTAAGCCTGTCGAAAAGGATTTGAGAGAGCTGTTTCGGGGAATTTATGTTGAATTCCGTACCGGCCAACCTGTAGATGGAACCCTTTATCGCCGAAAGACGCGTCTCAAGCTCCCGGCTCATCTCATTTAAAAGCGAAAGGTCTATCTTTATGCCCCTTATTTCCATGGAGGCGAGAACCTCTGAAAGGGGAAGGTCAATCTTCCGGTAGAGGTCCTCCATTCCATTATCTTTAAGTGCTTTATGAAGTTTTTCCGCTATTAATAAAATATCACAGGCTTTTTGACATGCGAGAATTCTGCCGCCTGACCCCTTCAATTCTTCGGGCGCTATTCCCCTCGAAGGCTTGTCGAGGTACTCAAGGGTAAGGTGCTCCACCCCGTAATTCGTACTGGAAGGGTTTATGAGGTAGGCGGCTATGGATGTGTCCGCCCAGATACCCGCCGGGTTTACGCCTCTGGGCTCAAAATAGCTGTAAAGAGCCTTGGAGGAATCAGTGACCTTGCTTATCCGGCCGTCTTCAAGAATTTCTTTTATAAAGGGCAAAAAATAGTCTTCTTTAACGCCGTTTTCGCCCCCTACAGGGATAAAACAGGAGGTGGAAGAATCTGCCGCGAGGGCCAGCCCGAGGAGTTCAGGATTTACTGTCAATTTGTCCGAGGAGAAAAAAAGACATAGAGAGAGTTTTTTTATTCCTTTCAGCCCTTTCCCAAGCCCAGCTAACGCATCTTTTGTGTCGATTGTCTGAAAAGTTTTCTCTCCCCGCGTGTCGGGCTCAATGCGGGAAAGTATTTCCCGAAGCATCTTCTCGAACCCCAGTTCCTTAAAGAGCCCTGCGAGCATTTTGTAGTCGGGACTGCCCACCCTGAAATTCTCTAATTCAAGTTCAACGGGCACTTCCGGGCGGAGGGTGGCGAGGTCCCTTGATAGAAAGGTCTGGTCCTTGTATTCGAGGAGATTCTTCTTCAGCTTTTCCCCTGAAACATCCTCTATATGCTCAAAAAGGTTCTCCAGGGTGCCGTACTGCCTTATAAGTTTCGCCGCGGTCTTTACGCCCACCCCCGGGACATTGGGGATGTTATCGGAAGAGTCGCCGGCAAGCCCCATAAGTTCCTTTATCCTGGCGGGGCCCACGCCGAATTTCTTCTCCACATCAGCCGCCCCGTACTCCCTTCCTTTGAGGTAATCGAGGACGACGGTATTTTCGCCTACGAGCTGAAAGAGGTCCTTATCTCCCGATATGATGTATGATTTAATCCCCTTCCGGGCGGCCTTTTTTACCACAGCCGCTATTATGTCGTCGGCCTCAAAGGACTCTTTTTCGAGGACATCTATGTGTAGGGCCTTTAGCAGTTTTTTTGTATAGGGTATCTGTGAGCTTAGAAGGTCGGGCATGGGAGGCCTTTCGGCCTTGTAATCCTCATACATAACGTGTCTCAGAGTCGGCCCCTTCACATCGAAGGCCACGGCGAGATAATGGGGTGAATAGTCCTTCAATATCTTTCTTAAAGACTGGGTGAAGCCGTAAATCGCGTTTGTATGGAGTCCCCGGGAGTTCTGAAGCGTAGGGGGTATGGCGTGAAAGGCCCTGTAAAGGAGCGCCATGCCGTCTATTATAAAGAGTTTTTTCTGTTCCATCCCTACTTTTTATCATAAACCCCCTTTTCTAACAAAGGCAAAGTTCTTGAGCTTTTCCTTCAGGCCCCTTCGCCCTATGAATTAAACGCATGTCAAGGGGGCCTTTGTTGACACCCCACTCTTTCTCTTATATACTTTTCCAATGATTATAAGAATCCTGCTCCTCATAATGCTCCTCGCCGCACCGGTTTACGCTCAAAATGACATTGTTTCAGTGGGCCTCAGGGCCGTCGATGACTTCCATACAACCACGACGGAACTCATGGGTGGGCTTAAGGGAAAAAAAGCGGTAAAATCTTTCTCCAAATCCGCCCTGAAGGAGAGGGAGAAGACAACTTCCGAAATACGGAGTCTTCGCTGGCTCGAAAAGCCCGGCATGAGGCGTTTTAATATAGTCTACGAAAAGGTGGATAACTACTTCAAGGGGCAGGTCTCCTCAATAAAGGCGTTGGAAGAAGAGCTTGGCGGAAAGGATAAGGCAAGGCTCGAGAAGATTATTAAAAAATTGAAGGAATTACGAGGGCAAAAGCTGAAGGAGCTTGACGAGGCGGTTAAGTTCGAGACCTTTGAGAGAAAAAAAGAAAAACCCGTCCCCCTTATCGACCGCTCTCCATTTGAGAAAGGGCCCGGTAAGGACGAGGGTATCTGGTACAGGTAATGAACTCACTGAATATTATTCAACGGCGTCAAAGGCCCCTCTAACAAGGCCTATCTCAAACTCCGTACCTTTGAACTCAATTCCCACCACATCAAACCTGACCCCGACGCAGTTCTCGTTAAGCCCCTTTTCCATAAGGTACTGGCGCGCCGCCCGTGTTATATGCCTCTGCTTATGAAGCCCCACGCTCGCCTCCGGTGCGCCGTATGATACGCCGTGGCGCGTCTTTACCTCAATAAAGACAAGGTCGTCCCCCTCGGTCGCTATTATGTCAATCTCGCCGAACCTGGTCTGATAATTCTTTTCCTTGATCTTAAAGCCGTTTTTCCTTAAAAATCTCCGGGCTATGGCCTCTCCCCTGCTCCCTTTGAAGATATTCTCAAATACCAACTCTGCCCCCTTCTTAAGCTTGAAGCGGTTTTTTTCCCCTCGCCGGCGCCGCGTCGTTTAAGACCCCTCTAAAACTGAACCTGTGCACTGGAGAGGGGCCGACGCGCCTCAGTGCCTCAAGGTGTTCCCGTGTGCCGTAACCCTTGTTCTTATAAAAATTATAGGCGGGAAAAATCCTGTCGTAGGCGAGCATAATCCTGTCCCTGAAGGTCTTGGCTATTATCGAGGCCGCCGCTATGGAGACGCTGAGCGTATCCCCGCCTGTTACAGGCCTCTGTGGTATGGGGGAGTCGACCCTGTGGGGGCCGTCTATAAGGAGAAATTGAGGCGCGGCTGCGATAGGGACGGAGGGGGGCCTGGAAAGACCGTTTACAGGCAACGGTGAAAGGTTTTTAACAGCCCTTTCCATGGCCAGAAGCGACGCTCTATGAATGTTGATACGGTCTATCTCGGCCTGCCATACAACGCCCACTCCGACTGACAGGGCGGCCTGGAAGATTTCAAGGGCCAGCGCCTCGCGCCTTTTCGGGCTGAGGGTCTTTGAGTCGCGTATACCGGCCTCCAGGGGCCAGGGCCGGGGAAATATTACAGCGGCGGCGGCCACTGGGCCCGCGAGGGGGCCTCTGCCGGCCTCATCAACTCCGGCGACAAGCTCGAAGCCGCTGTTAAAAAGATCTCTTTCCAGTGAATCCATCGGTAATGGACTAAATAAAAGGCTATCTCTTCTCTTTTATCCTTGCCGCCTTGCCCTTAAGGTCTCTGAGGTAATAGAGCCTGGCCCTTCTCACCTTGCCCCTTGTGAGGACCTTGATGGAGTTTATGGACGGTGAGTTAAGGGGGAAGATCCTTTCAACCCCTATGCCGTAGGAGACCTTCCGCACGGTAAAGGTGGTCTTTATGCCCGAGCCCCGTTTTTTTATTACAACGCCCTCAAAAAGCTGGAGCCTTTCTTTTTCGCCTTCCTTGATCCTGACCTTGATCCTGACAGTGTCGCCGGGACCAAACTCGGGCAGGTCTGTCCTTAAAAAACTCCTCTCAACATCCTGAATCGCGCTCATTTCTACCTCCAGATATTAACTTACCGTTAGTTATTTTTTTATTAATCTGACTTTAAGGTCCCTTTTCTTATAAGCTCCGGTCTCCTCTCGGCTGTTCTTTCGAGCATCGCCTCTTCTCGAAAGCGCCTGACAGAGCCGTGGTCGCCTGAAAGGAGAACGTCGGGCACCTTCATGCCCCTCCACTCGGCGGGCCTTGTGTACTGCGGATACTCAAGAAGCCCCCTGGAAAAAGACTCCTCTATCGTGGAAGAGTCGCCACCGAGGACCCCGGGTATGAGCCTTCCGATGGAATCTATTACAATGAGGGCCGCCGCCTCTCCGCCCGTAAGGATATAATCACCGGCTGACACCTCCATATCCACGAAACTTCTTATCCTTTCATCAACCCCTTCGTACCTGCCGCAAACAAAGAGAATGCTTTGAAGCCCTGAAAGCTCTTTGGCGAGGGACTGGTTAAAAGGCCTTCCCTGCGGGGTGAGGAGGACAACCTTATCATCCGCTCCTCCTCCTGAGATTGATTCTATTGCCCTGACAACGGGGTCCACCTTCATGACCATGCCGCTTCCGCCGCCGTAGGGGCTGTCATCAGTGGTCCTGTGGCGGTCCGTCGTAAATTCTCTCAGGTCATGGGTGCGGACATCGAGAAGCCCCTTTTTTATGCCCCTCCCGATTACACCGCAACTAAGCGGTGAGGAGAAAAAATCGGGAAATATTGTCAGCACATCGAGCCGCATCATCAATAATAAAAAATTTTTTTATTCAGGGAGAAGCCCTTCGAGGAGGTGCACGGTAATCCTGTTCCCCTCAAGGTCTACTTCCTTTATTGTCTCATCGGTAACGGGTATGAGTATTTCCCCGTCCGGGCCTTCAACGGTAATCACGTCACTGGCGCCGGTGGGGATTATTTCCGTTACTGTGCCCAGGGGTTTTCCCTCGTCGGTAATGACCCTAAGCCCCACAAGGTCGGAATGATAATATTCCCCTTCAGGGAGCCGGGGTACCTCGGCTCCGGGGACCCTTACATCGCGGGCCACGAGCTCCTTTGAAGAGTCTCTGGAGGAATACCCCTTGAAGAGGATCAAAAAGCCGGCTTTATGCCTCCTCGTGCTTTCTATTTCGAGCGCCCTCTGGGCGCCCTTTTCCTCAAGAAAAACCGTCTTCCATGAAAAGGCTTTGATTTCACCATAGGGAATGAATTTAACCTCTCCCCTTACGCCGTGAAGCCCGGTTATCCTCCCTATTACCGTATATTCCTTACTCAATTATCTCAAGAACGGAACGCTTTTTGATCTTCGTAGAGGCGGCTGTGAGTATGGTCCTTATCGCCTTCGCAGTCCTGCCCTGCTTGCCTATTACCTTGCCGAGGTCTTCCTTGGCCACGGAAAGTTCAATGACCGAGGTATTCTCGCCTTCAACTTCCGTCACCCTGACCTGGTCCGGACTATCTACGAGCGCTTTTGCGATGTACTCAATGAGCTCTTTCATTGTGTCACCTCCGGGATCTGCGAGCGTGAGTTAGGCTGCCTCTTCTTTTGCTGCCCCAACTTTCTTCAGGAGCTGTTTTACAGTGCCGCTCGGCACCGCGCCGTTGGAGATCCAGTGGTTGACCCGCTCCGGCTTTAATTCTATCTTTGGCGGGTCTGTTAACGGGTTGTAAGTCCCCACTACCTCGATAAACCTGCCGTCCCTCGGCGACGACTTATCAGTCACCACTATACGGTAAAAGGGTTTTTTCTTTGATCCATGCCTTTGTAGCCTTATCTTGACCGCCATTTAATACATTGCCTCCGTTCTGGTTTTGATTTGTAGTGTATAAAATTCAGCCGCTTACATCATATTCTGGAACATCCCCTTCACACCCTTCATCCCCGACTTCTTCATCTTTTTCATCATCTTGCGCATCTGCTGGTACTGTTTCATGAACTTATTTATATCCTGCACCCTTGTGCCGCTGCCCATGGCGATCCTCCGCCTCCTGTTCGCGTTAAGGCAAGCCGGGTCCGTGCGCTCCGCCTTTGTCATGGAATTGATTATAGCCTCAATCTTTATCAGCTCCTTTTCATCAACATTTATGTTCTTGGACTGCTTCATGGCGCTGAAGCCGGGGACCATGGAGAGGATGCTCTCAAGGGAGCCCATCTTCTTTATCCTTACGAGCTGGTCTTTAAAGTCCTCGAGGGTGAAGCTGTCCTTTTTGAACTTCTTCGAAATATCAACGGCCTTCTTCTCGTCGAAGACGGTCTGCGCCTTCTCGACAAGAGTGAGTATGTCCCCCATGTCGAGGATCCTCCCGGCCACCCTCTCTGGATGAAAGGCCTCGATGCAATCGAGCTTCTCCCCCGTGCCGATAAACTTTATAGGCCTTCCCGTAATCATTCGCATGGAGAGGGCCGCCCCGCCTCTGGCGTCACCGTCGAACTTCGTGAGCACAACTCCGGTTATGTCGATGGCCTCATTGAAACCTTTCGCCGTATTAACGGCGTCCTGACCGGTCATGGAATCGGCGACAAAGAGTATTTCCGACGGTTTCAATATGGCCTTAAGGTCCTTAAGCTCCCCCATGAGGGTATCATCGATGTGGAGCCTTCCGGCGGTGTCGACTATGAGGGTGTCATAACCCTTGATACCGGCGATCCTCTGCGCTTCAACGCAAATATCGGCGGGGGAATTGAAGTCCGCACCGTCAAAACAGTCGACATTAGCGTCTGAGGCGAGCCGCTTAAGCTGCTCCACGGCGGCGAGCCTGAAGAGGTCGGCGGGAACGATGTAAGGCGTGCGCCCCTCTTTTTTCAGCATCTTTGCGAGCTTCGCCGCGGTAGTGGTCTTGCCTGAGCCCTGCAGGCCCACGAGCATGATGGACGCCGGTCTGCCCTTGAGCTCCAACCCGGCGTCGGTGCCGCCGAGCAGCCCCGCGAGTTCCTCGTGGACAATCTTTGTAAACTGCTGGCCCGGGGTAATGCTCTCGAGGACTTCCCTGCCGAGGGCCTTTTCCTTCAGTGAGGCGATGAAGTCCTTTACGACCTTGAAGTTCACATCGGCCTCAAGGAGTGCGAGCCTTACCTCCTTCAGCGTATCCTGAACATTGGCCTCGGAGAGGGTCCCCTGCCCCCTTACGTCCCTGAGGACTTTTCTGAATTTACCGGAAAGAGATTCAAGCATTTCTAAAAAACCTTTTCACGTTCCAAGGGCGAATGTATATGACAGATTAAAAACCTTTAAGGGCATATTAATAATTTCTGTAATAAAATATAATATAAAGAAAAGGACTGTAATGTCAAGGTGTTTGTGGGCTATGGCCGGGCTGGCCAGGCCCGGTCTGCCGCCCGGGGGGGCGCCTTCGCCCCTTTCACGGAGAGAGGGCGGGCAAAAAGCCTTTGACACAACGCATGTCTTTTTGTTACTTTATAACTACATGAATATTCAATACACGCTTATGATTTTAGTCCTGCTCAGCGCTTTCGCCCTTGTCTTGAACCTGCCTTTCGGCTACATGAGGGGAGGCACAAGGAAGTTCTCTTTCCTGTGGTTCCTCTATATACACCTCCCCATACCCTTTGTCATTGCCATGAGGCTTGTCGCCGGTTTCAATTACAAGGTAATTCCTCTTGTACTCGCCGCCTCGGTCATAGGCCAGGTTATAGGAGCGAGAATTTATAATTTCAGGATGTTATGAAAGAGCCGGGTCCGCCTGTCCGGAAAACCCCATTCAGAAAAAGTCCGTCCCGAAAAAGACGTGTAGCCCGGTCAAGCAAAAACCCTTCATCAAATAAAAACCCGGCAACGGTCGGCGGCCTTATGGCCGGCTCTTTTCCCAACCTCGCCATCGCTTCAAAATTAAAGGAATACAGGCTTAAAAAACTCTGGCCCGTGGTTGTGGGCGAAGGGATATCAAAAAGGGCAGAGCCGCTCCGCCTTATTGGAGATACCCTGTACTGCGCCGTCTCCTCTTCGGCGTGGATGACGGAACTGAGCTATCAAAAACCGGTCCTCATCGAAAAATTGAATGAAGCCGCCGGGCAAAAGGGTCTTCGGGAGATAATCTTTAAACCCGGGGTAGTTCCCTCGGAACCCGCCGTAAAAAAACCCTCCCCATACAAAAAAAGGGCCGTAAGTAAAGAAGAAAAAAAGTTTATTGAGAAGACCGTCTCCGGCATAAAAGACAGCACCTTAAAGGCCCTCTTAAGGAGGGTGATGGAGAAGGGACATAGCGGTTAAAAAGACGGTATTCTTCTTATTATGGCAAAAAAATCACAAAAATACAGGCTCTTCCACCCTTAGCGGGCCGCTTTTTCTCGCCTCTACGAGAAATATCTTGCACTCCTTCTTTCTTCCACTATGGACGAATTTTATCCTTACGGGCCTGAGCCCCGCCCTTTCAAGCTCGATTATCAGCTCGGTGAGCCTCCTTACCGGAAAGACCATGTAAAGGCCGCCACTGCTACCCGCGAGGTGGCGTGAAACCGAGAGAATTTCGGCCAATCCCCCATAAATCTCAGTCCTCGCCGCCGCCCTTTCCTCCTCGGGGCTCACCCTCGCCGCGCCGGCCCTCAAATAGGGGGGGTTACATACCACATGGGTGTAAGAGCCCTCTTCATATTCTTGAGGCAGTCCTCTATAATCCATTTGAAGGATTTTTATCCTCGAAGAGAGGCCGTTACGCCTGACGTTGGCCTCGGCCTCTTTAAAAGGCCCGCTCATAATTTCCACTCCCACAATATCCTTTACGGCGCTTCCGGCCGCGAGCATCAAGGGTATGGCCCCGGAACCGGTCCCCAGGTCCATAACCGCCCCCCTCTCGTCAGAAAGTCCCTGGAGCACGAAATCGACGAGTAGAAGGGTGTCGGTGGTTATAGGCTGGCCCGGTCCGTATAAAAAAGAATAGGGGCCGATATTTTCAAGAGCAGGGCGGTTCGCTGTCACGGAATATCCTTTGCGTGAAGGGGTTCCAGGAGGAAAAGATCAGGCGCCGGCAGAGGCCGTAACAGGAGGCTCACTATCCTCTGAAAGCAGGTTAAGAACGAGGCCTGAAAGGAGTTTTGGATGAAAGTAAGTGGATTTCTGGGGCATTACAAAACCGGCCTCGGCAATGGCCTTGACCTGTGAAATCCGTGTCGCGTTAAGGAGAAAGACAACCTGGTTGGATTCATCCTCCATGAGGTCGAAGGCGTCTTTAAAGCTCTTTACATAATGGAGGTTCTCCTGCTTTTCCTGCGCGCCCCTCGATATCCCGAGGATATTTGTGAGTATGAGTTCGTGCAGTATGGTCACGTCGAGGGTTTTATACACATCCGGTATGCCCTCGGGGAAAATCCCCTCAAGGACGTCCTTGGATTTTAGTGTTATAAGATAATAAAGGCTCCTTCCGGCTATATGAAGACCGAAGGCGGTTTTGGTTTTTCCCTTCTCCTCAAGCATGGAAAGAAAGCGGCGCTTTACTTCATCCATGTTATCATCTTTATATTGAAACTCCTCGATATTAAAATATTTTTCAAGGCTTGAGATAAAATCATCGCCGTTAAAATCCCTTACGCTGTGCACGACCCTGTGAGTGGGCCAGACGGTCATCCCCTCGTCATCCATATTGGAAAAGTACATCATCACGTAATCATAGGGGGCGTCCTCACCCGATTCCAGAGACTGCGGGTTATTTTCCCTCATTAGGTTTCTGTAATTAATGGCCGTCTCGTATCGGTGGTGCCCGTCGGCAATAAAGAGGGTTTTTTCCCGCATCACCGCGCTAACTGCTTCAATAACCTCAGGGTCGTCTATCCTGTAGACTATATTTTCCACTCCGTCGTCACCGGAAACGTCTATTGTGGGCTCAAGGTTCGCCGCGGCGTTGTCCAAGATATTATTTATCGTCAGCCTGGGCTCTGAATAGAGGGAGAAGATGCAGGAAAAATTGGCCTTACAGGCCTCAATGAGCTTGAGCCTGTCTGCCTTGGGCCCCGAGAGCGTCCTTTCATGGGCGTGAATCTTACCCCTGCCGAACTCCTCTATCCTTGAAAGGGCTATAAAACCCTTCCGAGTCGGCCTTGACCCGTCAGGGAGCGTGTACTTCTGCACATAGTAGTATATGGACGGCCTGGAGTCCCTCCTCAAGACGCCCTCGTCGAGCCACTTTTTAAACTCCCCCGCCGCCCGTGAGTACCTGTCGTTTCCCGGGGCGTCTGCGCCATCGGTCTTGCCCAGTATGAGACGCACAATGTTATTGGCGTGCCTTGAGTATAATTTATCCTGAAAGTCAGGAGAGATAACGTCATAGGGAGGAGCCATTACACCCGATAGGTCGCCCACCTTTTTAGAGTCGTAAACAAGAGCCCTGAAGGGCTTTATCTCAGCCATGATAAGTTTTTATTCCTTTTATATTTTTATAACTTATAACTTACTATATTAAAAAATAGTATGTCAACATCGGCGGCGATTTTTTTTCAGCCGTATTTATCCGGCGCTACGAGATCTTCGGCCTCGCGCAATTGCACAGGTTGCATCGTCGGGTACAGAAAAGGGAAAAGTTTCAATCAAAGAGTCACGGCCTTCAGGGCCTTTTCAGCCCATTTTGTAAGCTCTTTTGAAGACTCGAAGACCTCCACGGGGACCTCGTAGTAGTTCTTAAGCGTCTGTTTTTCATTTGGTTTAAAGGGCTTTGAACCCAATTCAAGATAGGCGCCACGGCTCATTTCAGAGGTCTTGAAGTAGAGCCTGCCTTTGAATATAATCCCGAAAAAGACCTCCTCTGAATATAGGCCCCGGCCGCCGAACATGGCCCTTGACGTGAGGGCCGGCATGGCCGCCAACTGGTCCATTATGAAATCCGAGAAGGAGTCGATTTTTTCCTTCTTTTTTACCATTTGTAACCCTACCGCCCGCCTCTCAACCCACTTCGGCGAGTCCGAGCCTGCCGGCCCATCTGTCATTTAATACCGCTTTTACCGCTCCGGCGCCGGGGCCGCTCAAGAGGGGATTTTTTTCAATAAAATCAATAGCCTCCCGCCGTGCCGACTCAAGGAGCCTCATGTCCGCCATGGCCCAGGAAAAGCGGAAGTCAGGCAGCCCCGATTGCCTTGCCCCAACAAAGTCCCCCGGCCCCCTTATATTCAGGTCCTCCTCGGCTATCCTGAACCCGTCCTCGGTGGCCTCCATGACCTTGAGCCTCTTATACGTCTCCGGAGAGTTGGTCCACTGGGCCAGAAGAAGGCAGTGGGATTGTCTACCGCCCCTTCCGACGCGCCCCCTCAACTGGTGCAATTGAGCGAGACCGAAACGCTCGGCGTGCTCAATTAGTATGACTGAGGCGTTGGGCACGTCGACACCCACCTCTATGACCGTCGTGGATACGAGAATATCTATGGATTTGTTCTTAAACGCCCGCATGACGGCCTCTTTTTCCAGTGACTTCATCCTGCCGTGCAGTAGGGCGAGCCTTAAGTCGGCGAAGACATCCCTTTCGAGATGCTCCTTCATGTTGGTGGCGTCCCTGAGGCTCAGTTCCTCCGATTCCTCAACGAGGGGATAGACTACGTATGCCTGAGCGCCGGAGGCCACCTCTTTTCTTATAATATCGTATGCCGCGCCCCTGTCCTTTTCACGAAGGATTTTCGTCTCGACGGGGCGCCTTCCCGGAGGGAGTTCGTCTATTACCGAGACGTCGAGTTCGCCGAAGACCGTCATTGAGAGGGTCCTCGGTATGGGGGTGGCCGTCATTATCAGCGTATCGGGGGAGGCCCTTTCCCCACTCTCCGGGAGCCTCCCCTTTTTTTTGAGCTCTGATCTCTGCACGACGCCGAAACGGTGCTGCTCGTCCACAATAACAAGTCCGAGGTCCTTAAACTCAACGCCGCCCTGTATGAGGGCGTGTGTGCCGACGACTATATGGGCCATTCCTTCACCAATCATGGCGAGGGCCTCGCGCCGGGCCTTCGCGCCCATACGCCCCGTAAGGAGGATGGTTTTTACACCCAGGGCCTCGGTGTATTTATGGATAGTGAGGTAGTGCTGCTCGGAGAGTATCTCGGTTGGAGCCATAATCGCGGCCTGAAAGCCCGAACCAACGGCCCAGAGTGAGGCCGTCAAGGCCACTACCGTCTTGCCTGAGCCCACGTCGCCCTGGATGAGCCTGTTCATTGGATGGGGCTCTTTCATATCCCCCTTTAAGGCCGCGAGGACGTTTTCCTGCGCGGCGGTGAGCCTGAAAGGAAGCATCTCCCTCAACTTCTCCTCAAGCGCACGGGAGGAAGCGCCGCTAAAGGTCCTGAGCCCTTGCTCCTTCTTTATGCTGGTTTTTTTAAGGGCAAGGCCCGCCTCAAGGATAAAGAGTTCGTCAAAGGCGAGAGACCTTTCGGCAAGGGTTTTCGCGTTGGCTGACGGCGGTTTTTCAGGGAAGTGGACCTCTCTTATGGCTTTGGAAAGCGGCATAAGCCCGTGCCTTTCAAGCACCTCTTCTGGTACGCCGCCGACAGCGGAGCCGGCGTATCTGTCGACTGCACCCTGTATGATCTTCCTGAGCGTCTTCTGGTGGAGATTGTCTATCTGGGAATATACGGGCACGACGGCCCCAAAATCTTTTGACTCACCCCTTTCCTCGCCAACCTTGCCGGCCACTTCTATATCAGGATGTATCATCTCAAGGTTCGGGCCGAACCTTGAGACACTACCGAATACTATAAGGCGGCTACCCGGCTGGTATCTCTTCATATAGGGGAGCCTGTAATTGAACCACTTTAACTTTAAAAACCCCGTGCCGTCGCTTACTACAATCTCAAACCCTTTTCTCCGCCCGTACCGGGTCTCTCCCGCCACCATTACCTCCGCCTCCGTACTCTCGCTGGCCCCGGGGATAAGTTCTCTAATCTTTTTTATATTGCTCCTGTCCTCGTACCTCAAGGGTAGAAAGTAGAGTAGGTCCTGAACCGTCTTGAGCCCCTTTTTTTCAAACCTCTCCCCGAGTTTCGGCCCGACGCCCTTCACGTATTTTACGGAGGTATTAAGGTCGCTGAGGCGGGCTTTTGCTTCGGCGGCGCTCAGAGATTCTTCATCTTCATTCCGGTCTTGAATGCCGCCTCTATTAAGGGAATTGATTATCTCTCTCGCCATCATAACGCTGGCGCGCTTTTCCGTCCCGGCCAGGGAATCGAAGCCCCTGAAAGCGGCCCTCAAGTCCTCCAACCTCGACAAAAGGGCTTCAGCCGGGTTAACGGAAAGGGCCTCGGAGCATACGCGCTCGACCATGGCCTCCAACCCCTTTATTGAGTCTATGCGTGAATAGCCGTCCCTTGAAGCTAATTCGAGAGGCTTTTTGAGGGGAGCCAGTATGCCGGGGATATTCTTTTTGCGCCGTTGCATTGTCTTATGTCATGAATTTACAGAGGCCGGCGAAGGGTCACGAAGGGTCAGGGTAGTGCCTACAACTCCGTCCTCGTGATGACACCGTGGAGCTTGTTGGGCGGAAGTTTATAAAACTGCATGTACGTGGGGGTAATCTTTTTAATAAAGGAGAATATCTTCCATATGAAATTTGTTCCGGCAATCTCGTCGTGCCCGTAGAAGATGGCCTTCTCATTTACCCCGGCGGTCTTGAGGATCCCCTCCACATCTGGCACCTCCATGTAACCCACCCTGATCTCGAATTCCCTGAGCCCCTCGGCGAGGTCCTCCTTGAAAAAATAGTTCAGGCCGAAAGGCTCATCGTGACGGACGATGGAGACGATTATATTATCTTCATACATTATGTTGTTCTTGAACATGGTATGCACGATATAGGGGGCTATCTCCTTGGCGTCCTTGGCGAAGAAAAGGGCCGTGCCCTTTATCCTCGGTAGTTTTTCATAGATCTGCTTATAACTTATAAGGAAGGTATCGAGCCTCAGGGGACGAAGAGACCTGTAGAGTTTCTTCTGCCCCTCAGTATAGATAAGGAACATTGCGAAGGGTATCATGGCGATGAGAATGGACCAGTAACCGCCGTGGGGTATCTTGAAGGAATTTGAGGCGAAGTATATAATATCTATCACGGCGATGAAGACGGAGACGGACATCTTGACAAAGTTCCTTTTCTTGTAGAATATGAGAGCCATCATGATCGCGGTTATCGACATGGAGCCGGTGACGGCGAGGCCGTAGGCGGCGGCGAGGTTGCTCGACTCCCTGAACTCGTTCATGATGATTAGTACGAATATGAGGAGAAACCAGTTGACTACTCCGATGTAAATCTGGCTCCGGAGTTGCGATGACGTGTAATCAACCTTGAGCAGAGGCATAATGCGTGTTGTTATTCCCTGATAGATTATGGAGAAGAGGCCGCTTATCATGGCCTGCGAGGCTATTATGGTGGCCGCGATGCTCAAAAGGAGGAAGGGTACGTACAGTACACGGGCCTCGGAAAGTATCATCTCAAAGAGGATGTATTTCGTGCCCGGATGGGTAATCAGGAAGGCGCCCTGTCCAAAGTAGTTAAGGAGCAGGGCCCCGAATACGAAGTACCACGCCTTGACTATGGGCCATCTCCCGAGGTGCCCCATGTCGGCGTACATGGCCTCTCCCCCGGTGGCGCAGAGTATCACCTCTGAGAGTATGAAAAATCCCGCTATGCCGTGATGGAACATAAAATCAATGCCGTAGTAGGGGTTCAATGCCTTCAATACGGATGGGTGTTGAGTTATGGATATGACCCCCGAAAGGGCGAGTGCTGAAAACCATACGATCATGATGGGGCCGAAGGCGCCTGCCACGCTCTCCGTGCCCCTCCTTTGAACGGAGAAGAGCGCTATCGCAATGCCGCTGGCGACGAGCACAAGGGTGTCCTGAGAGACGTTCTCAAGGCCCGGTATTAGAAGAGCCCCCTCCACGGCGCTCAGTATACTGATGGCCGGCGTTATTACCCCGTCGCCGATGAGGAGTGATACGCCTACGAAGGTAAGTACGGATACGGCCGCCGCCCCCTTGCCGGTTTTCAGGTACGGCAGAAGCAGTTCCCTCTGGACTATCCCACCCCCCTCCCCCCTTTTACTCAGCGTGGTGGCGAGCCAGGCGTACTCAACGGTCACAAGGGTCACAAGGGTCCATACAATAAGGGAGAGGACGCCGATTACGTTATCCTCAGTGGGCTTAAGGACGAGGAAAATTACGGTAAGGGTGTATATGGGGCTTGTCCCGATATCACCGAAGACGAGCCCTAAAGATTTTATTATCTTTTTAGCCTTCATAATTCTAAAAAAACCATGCCCTTAAAGGCTATGGATTTTCGCCCGTCTTTTCAGCTCCATGGGGGTCACGAGACGCACCCGCCACGGGGCCCTCTATCTACTCTACCTCACGGCGGCTCGGGCTTTAAGATTTTCCTTATGGTACTCCTGAAGGGTCTTTACTTCAAGCCCTCCTTTTTTTACCGCCTCGATCCCGAGGGCCGCCGCCCTGGCCGCGGCTACGGTGGTGAAGTATGGGAGGCCGAAGTCCAGCGACGTCCTCCTTATGGAATATGAGTCCTTGACGCTCCTCGCGCCGAAGGTCGTGTTTATGACCATATCCACTTCACTGTTCTTTATCCTGTCAACGATATTGGGCCTCGTGCCGTCAATCACCTTGTAGACGTGTGTGGCGTTGACGCCGTAGCTATTGAGGAATTTTGCGGTGCCCTCCGTGGCTAATATCTTAAAACCGAACCCCGCGAGCCTTTTGGCTATGGGGGCGATGGCCTCCTTGTCATCGTTCTTCACGCTTATAAATACCGTGCCGCCTGTGGCGAGGTTATTGCCCGCGGAGAACTGGGCCTTTACAAAGGCGCTCCCGAAGTCCGGGCCTATGCCCATCACCTCGCCCGTGCTTTTCATCTCGGGGCCCAGTATGGTGTCCACGCCGGGAAATTTTATAAAGGGGAATACCGCCTCCTTTACCGTTGTGTAGGCGGGTTGTATCTCTTCAGTAAAATCAAGCTCTTTAAGGCTCCGCCCCACCATTATCGACGTGGCGAGCTTTGCAAGGGGGCGTCCTATGGCCTTGCTTACAAAGGGGATGGTGCGCGACGCCCTGGGGTTCACCTCAAGCACGTAAACAACGCCTTCCCTGACGGCGAATTGCACGTTCATGAGGCCGGCCACCTTTAGTCCCTTAGCGAGCAAGACCGTCTGCCTCCTTATCTCGTCTATTATGGCGGCGTCGAGCGAATAAGGGGGGATTGCGCAGGCCGAGTCCCCGGAGTGCACGCCCGCCTCCTCTATATGCTCCATGACACCGCCTATTACCACAGATTCACCATCGCTTATGCAGTCAACGTCCACCTCCACGGCGCTTCTTAAAAACCTGTCTACAAGCACGGGGTGTTCGGGTGAGGCCTCCACCGCCTTGGTCATGTAATCGATGAGGCTCATCTCGTTGTAGACCGTCACCATGGCCCTTCCGCCGAGCACATATGACGGCCTCACCATAACGGGATAACCAATGGCCCCGGCTATACGGACGGCATCTTCAATGGAGCGCGCCGTGCCGCTCTCGGGCCTTCTTATATCGAGGCTTTCAAGGAGCTCCTCGAACCTCTCCCTGTCCTCGGCCATGTCTATGGAGTCCGAGGAGGTGCCGAGTATCCTTACCCCCACCTTTTCAAGGGAGACCGAAAGCCTTAGGGGCGTCTGTCCGCCGAGTTGCACTATTACTCCGTATGGTTTCTCCCTCTCCACTATGGCCATCACGTCCTCAAAGGTAAGGGGCTCGAAGTAGAGCCTGTCGGAAGTGTCGTAGTCCGTGGAGACCGTCTCGGGGTTGCAGTTCACCATTATGGACTCGTAGCCCTCCTCCTTGAGGGCGAAACTCGCCTGCACACAGCAGTAGTCGAACTCAATGCCCTGGCCTATCCTGTTGGGGCCGTTGCCGAGTATTATGACCTTTTTCCTGTCCGTGGGTGGGGCTTCCGAGGCGGCCCTCCTTATTCCGTCCCTTATGTTGTAAAAGGGCCTCTCGTAGGTTGAGTAGAGGTACGGCGTAAAGGCCTCGAATTCGGCTGCGCAGGTATCCACCGTCTTGTAGACGGGCAGGATTCCGGATTTTTTGGCCCCTTCCCTCAAGGCATTCCTGTCCATACCGGTAAGGGACGACAGGGTATTAAAGGAAAACCCGTACTCCTTGGCCCTCTGTAAGAGCTCCTCGCTCAAGGAGCCGGTTTGCCTCGCCTGCTGAAAAAGAGCCTCCTCGAGATTAACAATCTCATGAAGGTTATTTAAAAACCAGCGGTCTATTTTCGTCAAGTCAAAGACTTCGTCAACGGAAAGGCCGCCCCTGAAGGCCTCTGCGATGTATAAGTGCCTATCGTCGCCAGGGGTCTTGAGTTTCGACCTTATATGGTCAAGCTCCGCCTCGTCGGCCTTGAAGAGAGGCTCTTCCCTGCCCGTCCGTACAACCCACTCAAAACCTGAAGCGCCCGTCTCAAGGGAGCGGAGCGCCTTCTGCATCGCCTCCTTGAATGTCCTTCCCATTGCCATCGCCTCTCCCACTGACTTCATCTGTATGGTGAGGGTGGCGTCGGCGTCGGGGAACTTCTCAAAGGCGAACCGCGGGATCTTCACCACCACGTAATCTATGGTCGGCTCGAATGAAGCGGGCGTCTTTTCAGTGATGTCGTTGGGTATCTCGTCAAGGGTGTACCCCACGGCGAGTTTGGCCGCTATCTTGGCTATGGGAAAGCCCGTGGCCTTGCTCGCCAGGGCCGAAGACCTCGATACCCTGGGGTTCATCTCTATGACGTAGATGCGGCCGTTTTCGGGGTTGACTGAGAATTGTATATTGCTGCCGCCCGTGTCTACGCCTATCTCCCGTATTATCTTTATGGCCGCGTCCCTCATCTCCTGGTATTCCTTGTCCGAGAGGGTCTGGGCCGGTGCCACAGTTATGGAGTCCCCGGTGTGAACGCCCATGGGGTCGAAGTTCTCTATGGAGCAGATGATTACCACGTTGTCCATGGAGTCGCGCATCACCTCGAGCTCGAACTCCTTCCAGCCTATGACCGATTCCTCTATGAGGAGCTCACCCACGGGGCTCGCGTCGATGCCGCACCTTACGAGCTCCTCGTACTCCTCCATGTTGTAGGCGATACCCCCGCCTGTGCCTCCGAGGGTGAATGACGGCCTGATGATTACGGGAAAATCCATACTGCTCACGAGGCGCATGGCCTCGTCAAGGCTCCTGACATGACCGCTCCTCGGCACGGCGAGACCTATTTTCTGCATCGCCTCCTTGAAGAGCTCGCGCTCCTCGGCCTTTTTTATGGCCGGGAGGCGCGCCCCTATCAACTCGACGTTGTATTTATCGAGGACGCCCTTTTCGGCCAATTCAACGGCCACGTTGAGGGCGGTTTGTCCTCCCATGGTGGGAAGCACGGCGTCGGGCCTCTCGCGCTCGATTATCTTCTCCACCATTGGGGCTGTAATGGGCTCGATATAGGTCCTGTCCGCCATATCCGGGTCAGTCATTATCGTCGCCGGGTTGGAGTTTACGAGGACCACCTCAAAGCCGTCCTCTCTAAGCGCCTTACAGGCCTGCGTGCCCGAATAGTCGAACTCGCAGCCCTGGCCTATTACAATAGGGCCGGAGCCGATAATGAGGATCTTCTTGATGTCAGTTCTTTTGGGCAAAGTCGTTTAATCCTTTATGTCAAAGACAGTCCCATTTTAAATTGCTTTTTTTCAGTGAGTTAGGGCAAAATCTCACAAGTCGAAAAATTATTTTTACTCTGCCCTCTCCATCATCTCCGTAAACCTCTTGAAGAGATACCTTGAGTCGTGGGGGCCGGGGCTCGATTCCGGGTGGTACTGGACGGAATAAACGGGCATACCCTCAAGCTTTAGCCCCTCCACCGTGCCGTCATTGAGGTTCACGTGGGTAAGCTCGGCTATCCCCTTCATTGAGTCGGCGTCCACGGCGAAACCGTGGTTCTGTGAAGTTATCTCAACGCGGCCTGTCTTAAGGTCCTTTACGGGCTGGTTGGCGCCCCTGTGGCCGAATTTCAGTTTAAAGGTTTTGCCCCCGAGAGCGAGCGACAATATCTGGTGGCCCAGGCAGATGCCAAAGAGGGGTTTTTTGCTCTCAACAAGTTTCCTGACGTTATCCCTGGCGTAGGTCACCGCCGCCGGGTCTCCGGGGCCGTTTGAAAGGAAAAAACCGTCTGGTTCCATGCCCAGCACCTCTTCGGCGGGCGTAAAGGCAGGGACAACGGTGACGTCGCACCCGGAGTCAAAGAGGTTCCTGAGTATATTCCTTTTAATTCCAAAGTCATAGGCGATGACCCTGTGCCTTTTTTCCCCCTCGGGCGGCCCTTTGGCGGGGTAACCTTCGTCCATGGACCACATACCCTCGCGCCACTTATAAGGCGCCTCGCAAGTCACCCTTTTTACGAGGTCACGCCCCACAAGGCCCGTGGCCCCTTCAGCGGCCCCTACAAGCTCTCCGGGGTCTGTCTCCTCTGTTGAGATGACTCCCATCATCGCCCCGGCTTGCCTTATGATGCGCGTAAGCGCCCTTGTGTCAATCCCGTAGATGCCGACTATTCCGTGCCTTGAGAGGTAGGCGGCGAGCCCTTCAAGGCTCCGCCAGTTGCTTGGAAAGCGGCACGTCTCCTTTACGATGAAACCCTCGACCCAGGGCCTTCTCGACTCGATATCCTCCTCGTTTACGCCGTAGTTACCCTGCTCCGAGTATGTCATGGCGACAATTTGGCCCTTGTATGAGGGGTCGGTGAGGACCTCCTGATACCCGGTCATCGAGGTATTGAAACATACCTCGCCCGTGGCCGAGCCCGAAGCGCCGAAGGAAAAACCCTCGAAAACAGACCCGTCAGCGAGGGCGAGTATCGCCTTTTTCACTATAGTTTCCTTTATATTGTCTTGATGATAAGTATTTATATTTAAATAGTTAGCAAGTAATCCTTATAAACGTTATCACTACAAATCAGCCCTCTCATCATACCCGGAAAATCACTTAAAGGGTACGAACAAAATTCACCCCCTGTAAACAATATTCCCGTCAACTATTGTGGCAATCACCTTTGCCTTCATTTTGACCCCGGCAAAGGGGGTGTTTTTTGAGAGAGATCTTAATTTTTCAGTCTCCACAGTCCACTCTTTCTCAAGGTCTATTATAGTAATGTCACCGGGGGCGCCCACTGTAAGGGTGCCGGATTCAAGGTTCATAGCCTTTGAGGGGTTTATGGTCATAAGCCTTACAAGGCCGGAGAGGCTCAGCGCACCCTCTTCGACTAAAGCATAGAGAGCTGAAAAGGCGGTCTCAAGCCCTATTACGCCGTTGGCCGCCGAGTTGAACTCCACGTCCTTTTCAATTACCGAATGAGGGGCGTGGTCCGTCGCTACGGAGTCTATCGTCCCGTCTGTAAGGGCTTCTTTAAGGGCGTCCACGTCCCTACCGCTCCTCAGGGGCGGGTTCATCTTGAAGTTGGTATTATAACCCCTGACGGCCTCGTCGGTAAACCTGAGATGGTGGGGCGCGGCCTCGGCCGTTACGTTTATACCCTTTTTCTTCGCCCTCCTTATCTGCTCCACCGCGCCGGCTGTGCTTACATGGGCGATATGGAGCCTGCCCCCCGTAAGTTCGGCGAGCGAAACGTCTCTCGCCACGGCCACGGCCTCGGCCTCAGCGGGTATTCCCCTGAGACCGAGCTCTGTAGAGACCCTCCCCTCATTCATAACGCCGGAGCCGGTAAGGCCGGCGTCCTCGGCGTGGGTTACAAGGGGCAGATCAAGGGCCTTTGTGTATTCAAGGGCCCTTCTCATGAGGTTGGGGTTTTTGACCGGCATACCGTCGTCTGAGACAGCCACGCACCCGGCATCCCTCAACTCAGCCAACTCGGCCATGCGTTCGCCCTTCAAGGAGCAACTCACGGCCCCCACTGGAAGGACCTTTACAACGCCATCTTCCTCGGCCTTTTTAAGTATGTAACGGGTGACGGACTGGTTGTCGTTCACGGGCATTGTGTTGGCCATGCAAAGTATTGTCGTAAAACCGCCGGCCGCCGCGGCCTCGGTGCCCGTCTTGATCGTCTCCTTGTACTCAAAGCCCGGCTCGCGTAGATGTGTATGGATATCCACGAGCCCCGGGATTACCACCTTGCCTGAGGCGTCTATAACTTCCACCCCTGGAGCGTCGGGGTCGATCTCGCTCGTGTCGGACTCAAAAGGGCTTAGGCTCGCGACCCTGCCGCCCATTACATAGATATTATATTGTCCGTCAATACCGGCGGCGGGGTCGATAAGACGGCCTCCCCTTACAACGAGTCTTTTCATGGTCTATCCCCTGACAGCATAAAAATATGAACCGGAAAAAATCATTCCTCTTCCCTGATCGGCCCGAGGAGGAGATAAAATATCGCCATCCTCACGGCCACGCCGTTGGTAACCTGTTCGAGTATAAGGGAAAAGGGGCCGTCGGCCACTTCAGAGGCTATCTCAACCCCCCTGTTAATCGGGCCGGGGTGCATTATCAGTACATCCTTTTTAGCCGCCTTTAATTTTTCCCTGTCAAGTCCGTAGAGCCTCGCGTATTCCCTTATGGACGGGAAGAAGGACTCCTTCTGCCTCTCGGTCTGTATCCTGAGCATCATTATCACATCGGCCCCCATAATCGCCTCAATGGGGTCGTAGGTGCACTCGCACCCCAGAGCTTCCACTCCGGGCGGTATCATGGTGGGCGGGCCCGCAACCGTCACGGAGGCGCCGAGTTTCGTAAAGGCGAAAATATTGGAACGCGCCACCCTGGAATGGGAAATATCTCCTATTATCGCCACCTTAAGTCCCTCTATTCGGCCTTTTTCCTCCCTCACCGTAAAGATGTCAAGAAGGGCCTGACTGGGGTGGGCGTGCGCTCCGTCCCCGGCGTTTATAACCGAGCAGTTGAGATACCCGGCGAGCATCCCCGGAGTGCCAGCCGAAGAGTGCCTTATGACTATGCCCCCCGGCCTCATGGCTTCGAGATTTTTAGCGGTATCCTTAAGCGTCTCGCCCTTGACAGTGGAGCTTGTGGATACTGAAATGTTTATTGCGTCGGCGCTCATCCTCTTCGCCGCTATCTCGAAAGAGGTGCGCGTCCTTGTAGAGGGCTCGTAAAAGAGGTTTATAATGGTCTTTCCCCTGAGCGTGGGGACTTTTTTTATCTCGCGCTCGGAAATCTCCTTGAAAGAAGCCGCCGTATCGAGGATAAGCCCCATTTCGCCGGGGCTCAAGTCCTTTATAGTGAGAAGGTCTTTTCTTTCCAGTCTCATGAGATAATCTTCGCTAAATTACAAGGGATTAATCATCGGAGGTAATCAAGACCTCGTTTTTATCATCAATTTCTTTTATATGCACCTTTACTCCCTGCTCGCGCGACGTCGGTATGTTTTTGCCCACATAGTCGGCCTTTATGGGGAGTTCCCTGTGCCCCCTGTCCACCAAGACGGCGAGTTGTATCTCCAGGGGGCGGCCGAAGTCCATAAGCGCGTTCATTGCCGCCCTTATGGTCCTGCCCGTGAAAAGGACATCGTCCACCATTATGACGACCTTGCCGTCTATGGAGATGGGTATATCCATCTTTTTCAGCGGCGGCTGCTCCTTCTTGCTCCTTAAATCGTCCCTGTAGAGGGTGGCGTCAACAGCGCCCGCGGGGACATTCTCGCCCTCTATGGCGCGGATCTTCCCGGCAAGCCTCAGGGCGAGATGATAGCCTCTTGTGGGGATGCCGAGCACAACGAGTTTGTCCACTGCCCCGTTCCTCTCGAGTATCTCGTGGGATATTCTTGAAAGGGCCCTGTCTATACTCTTTTCGTCAAGCACAACCCTCTGTTTCATAGGATATTGTCCGTTGGTGTTTTTATTAATAAAGATTTCACGCGTAGCAATAAAGGGTTAACGAGGGCCCGGAGCAAAGCCTCGCTTGAAATAGCTCAAAGGACTCAACTTTCTCGACGGCAATAAAAAACCTCCACATCTTTGGGATGCGAAGGTCATTAATAAAAATTTAAAATCACCTCGAACTGCACTGTTGCCTCCCCTTTTTAACCTCGCAGGGTTAAAATTAAAGGGTTTTTGCTGTGATTCAACCGATTAAGTCAGATTTTATAAATAAAATCGCTCGCTAATGCATGACACCGCTGCTTTCCTTAAGAGGCCTCACGGTTTCTATTTGGTAATCAAGACGCCTTTTATAGCGGCCGAAAAATACTATAGTCTTGGAATAATGTATCTTTATGGAGATGATTCTAAGCCCGCGTTTTATCTCAATATCTTCGGAGGTAATGGGAATATTCCATGAGCCGGCCTTGGTTGAAATCCTCCTCCTGAGCGTTTCGTCTGTGTACATGTGCGCCAGTTTTGCCTCTTCCTCAACATCGGTCTTGAGCATGTAATATGAGAACGTGGGCAACAGATACTTGTACCCGGCGTAAAAGGCGCAAAAGAGAATTACAGTCCATATAAGAACCTTGAATGTGACCGCGCCTTTTCGGTTTAGAAGACAGCGAGACTTCAACATCTCAAGTACCTATACTACTTTGAGTCCAAGGAGTCAATAGAATTCTTCTCCCGGCAAAGTGGATGTGCGGCAAAAAAACCTGGCGGACACCAAAAATAATTCATTTTATGCGCCGACGAACAAAACCGGCACACAAATCAAAAAACCGAAGAGTTATGGACAGTTATGTAGATTCAATAATATTACTCATAAAGTGGGCGGGCGTGGCGGTCTCTATACCTCATATAAATCTTAAGAGGCCTACCTCCCTACTGAAAGGTATCGGAACCCGAGGGCCTTCATGCCTGCGGGGTCGTATATATTCCTCAAATCAATCACCACGGGTTCCCTCAGTATATCCCTGATTTTCTGTAGATCCAGTTTCCTGAACTGGTTCCATTCCGTCATTATAACGAGGGCGTCACAACCCCTGGCCGCCTGGTAAGGGCCCTTGCAGTAAGTAATCCCCTTCTTCAGCATATTTTTAGTGCCGTCCATGCCGGCGGGGTCAAAGGCCTTTAAAGCGGCCCCCTCATCAATCAGCCTCGCGATAATGTCCAGGGCGGGCGACTCCCTTATGTCGTCGGTATTGGGTTTGAAGGTCAGGCCGAGAACCCCTAACTTTTTTCCGCTCAAATTCCCTACGGCCTTCTTTATCTTATCTGTCATTAAATCCCTCTGCCGCTTATTCACCTCTATAACCGCTTCGACTATCTGGAAATTGTAGCCGTGGTCCCTTGCGATATTTGTTATCGCCTTTGTATCCTTCGGAAAGCATGAACCGCCATAACCGGGGCCGGGATGGAGGAACTTCGACCCTATCCTGTTGTCCAGCCCCATACCCTTTGCCACCATATGGATGTCGGCGCCGCACCTCTCGCATATGTTCGCCATCTCGTTTATAAAAGATATCTTTGTTGCGAGAAAGGCGTTGGATGCGTATTTTATCAACTCGGAGGTCTCAATATCAGTTACCACAAAGGGCGTTTCAACAAGATAAAGAGGCGAGTAAAGGTCCTGGAGTATGGCCGTCGCCTGCTCGCTCCTCGCGCCGAGCACGACTCTGTTGGGCCTCATGAAGTCCTCTACAGCCGAGCCCTCCCTCAGGAATTCAGGGTTGGAGGCGACGTCGAAACTGTGCTTACCATTCTGTTTCCTCCCGATTATCTCCTCTATAAGTTTGCCCGTGCCCACAGGCACCGTGCTCTTTGTCACTATGACTTTATAGCCGTTCAGGTTATCGGCGATGGTCTTTGCCACGTCTTTAATATAAGTCAGGTCAGCGGAACCGTCATCACGGGGAGGGGTGCCCACGGCGATAAAAATCACAAGGGCGTCCCTTATCGCCTTCTTCAGGTCCGTTGTAAAGGTCAATCTCTTCTCACTCAGGTTCTTGTCTACAAGCTCCTTGAGCCCTGGTTCATATATTGGTATCTCACCCTTCTTGAGCATGGATATCTTCTTTGAATCCTTATCCACGCATGTCACTTTTACGCCGAAATCCGAAAAACAGGTTCCAGTGACAAGGCCGACGTAACCTGTGCCGATAACGCAAATATTCATACCTTAAATGCCCCTCCTTTTTTCACACACCTCAATAACTGCGAAGATTACGTCCCTGTGTAAAAGTAACACGCCCGCAACTCTCCCGTATATACTCAGGAGGGTAAAATAGATTTATTTTCTTCGGCGGGAAATATAAAAAACAGGCCGGGAAGATAACTCCAGACGCTAAAATATGACGCCATAACCTGCTCAACTGAAAGACAACCCTACAGTCGTTTGATTTTTAATTAAAACATAATAGCAGAATATGATTCTTTTTCAACTTCAACCTCAAAGGGCACGGCGGAGGAAGGACGCCAATCAATAGGCGTTGCGGTTTATAAGCCCCTTCCAGAGGGTGAGCCAGACAATCTTTATATCAAGGTAGATCGACCAGTTCTCAATGTAATAAAGGTCGTGCTCAATGCGTTTGTTTATGTCGGTATTACCCCTCCAGCCGTTCACCTGAGCCCATCCGGTGATGCCCGCCTTAACCTTGTGCCTCAACATATATTTCGGTATCTTCTTCCTGAACCCGGTTATAAAGACAGGTCTTTCAGGCCTCGGCCCCACAAGGCTCATATCCCCCTTAAAGACGTTAAAGAGCTGAGCCAGTTCATCAATGCTTGTCTTTCTTAAAAAACGACCCACCCCTGTGCACCTTGAGTCATTTTTACTCGCCCATACCGCGCCGGTCTCTTTTTCGGCGTCTATCCGCATGGAGCGGAATTTGAGCATCTCAAATGTAACTCCGTCAATCCCCATCCTCTCCTGCCTGTAAAAAACCGGGCCGGGCGAGGAACATTTTATCAGAAGGGCGATGAGGAGCATCACGGGGCTTAGGAGCACGATAAAAAAGCTTGAGAGCACCACATCGGCTGTCCTCTTCAGGATCATATTCCAGCCGTAAAAGGGGCTCTGCCGCAGGTTCATTATGGGGACGCCGTCAAACTCCTCCACACCGCCCCTCAGAGTTATAAACTCGTACACATCGGGTATAACCATGATATCCACGGTCTCATCGCCGATAAACCTCAGGATATCCACCACCTTTGAATGCTCGTCCCAGGGTAGCGCTATAAAGACCTTATCTATATTCTCTTCCAAAACAACGTCCCTGACATCCTCGTAGAGACCTACTACCTTTACGCCGTTTATCTCTTTATCCAGGTCCGCGCTCTCGCCGCTTATGATACCGGCAACCTTTATGCCGACTTCAGGGTGCTTTTCCAGCTTCGTTATCAATATCTTCGCCGAGTCGCCGGTGCCAGCGATAAGGGCGTATCTCAGATTGTACCCCTTTTTCCTTACAAACCGTAAGACCTCCCTGAAGACCACCCTCTCAACGGACAGGAAAATGATATTACATAATGTGAAAAGCACAAATACGAACCTTGAGAAGTCATACTGCTTTAAAAAAAAGGTCAGGGTAATAAGGACTATCACCGCGGCAACTGAGGCCTTTGTTATCTCCAGGACCTCGCCGACGTGCGTACCTATCCTCTTCGGGCGGTACAGCCTGAACCCCTTGAAGGCCAGCGCCCAGATAATTGTTATGGGTATTAACAGGAGGAGGTATACCTTGAGGGGCGGTACACCCTTGTAGACCGGTATCAGTCCGGAGTTGAAACGTACATAGTAAGAGAACACCCAGGAGGAGAGGATTATTGCTATATCCGTTACAAAGAGGATGTTTTCAAAAATTTGACTGTGTTTTTTGAGCATTTTTTGTTGTCAGTTTTGTAGTCATTATAAAGGGAATTAACTATATCCGAGAACCTTTCCTTGAAAACCGGCCTGTCGAAGGCGAGGGCGTGCTCCCTCAAGGCCGCCGGGCTGAATTCTTTTTCATGGGCCTCAAAGGTTTTTATCGCCTCAATGAGCGAAGGGACGCTTTGCTCGTAGAAAAAGACCCCCGTGGGCCGTGCGCTCCCTATTGAGCCTGCCCCGCGGCGCCGGAGCGGAACGACAGTCTCAAGGGCGCCTCCGCCGCCGTAGGCTATGACCGGCCTCCCCGACGCCATCGCCTCCAACGGTACTATACCAAAGTCCTCTTCGCCGGGAAAGACCAGGGCCCGGCATCTCGAATAGAGCTCCGAGACCTCGGGGTCGGAAACGGGACCGAGGAATTCTATATCTGGCCCGGCAAGCCGCCTGATCCTCTTATCGTCCTGGCCCGCCCCCACGACCTTGAGCCTTCTTCCGAAGCGGCTAAAAGCCTCTACGGCAAGGTCTATCCTCTTGTAAGGCGCGAAGGCGGAGAGGCACAGATAAAAATCATCAGGGCCTTTGCCTGACAGGCTGAAGCGGGCGCAGTCCACGGGCGGGTAGACGATGATCGAATCGCGCCCGTAATATTTTTTTACCCTCTCAGCGACATAATCGGATATGGCTATAAAATTGTCTACACGTTTGCTCGACGAGCTGTCCCAGGCCCTCAGATAATGGCACACGACGCCGAGCGCCCTCTTTTTCAGCCAGGGTTCCCTTCCAAAGTAATCGTTGAACTTGTCCCAGATATAACGCATTGGAGTAAATATGTAAGAGACATGGAACGCGCCGGGCGGGGTTATTATACCCTTGGCCACGCAGTGACTGCTCGAAATAATGAGGTCATAGCCCGAAAGGTCGAAAGACTCCGCGGCGAGCGGGAATAGGGGCAGATACCAGCGGTAATGCTTCTTTACGAGCGGAAGTTTCTGTATGAAAGAGGTCTTTATCCGTCTATCCTCTATGATACCCGATACCGAGCCCGGCACATGAAAGAGCGTAAAGAGGTCCGCGTCGGGGAAAATCTCGCAGAAGGCCTCCAAAACCTTTTCCCCTCCCCTCATGCCCGTCAACCAGTCATGAACAAGCGCTACCTTCACCTTTTAAGACCTCGTTATAGACCTGTAATGTTTTTTTGGCCGCCTCTTCCCAGCTGAATCGAGCGGCCCTTTCAATCCCCCTCTCGCTGAGTTCCGCGCGTAAGTCCCCGCTCGAAAGCACCCGCTCCATTGCAGTTGAGAGTTCACCGGGGTCGCCGGGGTCTACCTTTAAGGCGGCCTCTCCCACTACCTCGGGAAGCGACGTGGCGTTGGATGTAACTACCGGCGTACCGCAGGCCATCGACTCTAGTGGCGGCAGACCGAAACCTTCGTAAAATGATGGGAAGACGAAGAGTGAGGCGGCGGAGTAAAGGGCCGGCAGTTCATTTTCCGGCACCTCTCCTATGAATCGCACCCTGTCACCAAGGCCCATCCCCTGAGCCTTTCCATAGATACTTCTTTTTTTACTCTCCTTTTTGCCGGCTATAACAAGCAAAAAATCCCTTTTCATCATCAAACGTGCGTAGGCCTCAATGATACCCTCAAGGTTCTTTCTCTCCTGATGGTTACCTACATAAAGTATATAACCGCCGTCTATATTGTATTTTGAAACAACCTCTTCAAGCCTGCCGGTGTCCGTCTCAGGCCTGTAGATATCGCTTACCCCGTTATGTATAACCACCACCTTTTCCGGGCCAACCCCGAGGTGCTTGACAATCTCGGCCTTTGAAAAGTTTGAACCAGTTATTATCCTCTTTGTGTTGGAGTTTCTGGCCGCGCGCCCTATCATCACCCTCGCGTAGTGGTAGGCCGCGCGGCCGGGGCAGGCCTTTGGATAGAGGTAATAGATAAGGTCATGCAGGGTGACAACCGAGGGTTTGGAAAAATTCAAAAAGGGCGCGTTAAAACTCGGATAATGTATTAAGTCCGGCTTTAAACCGGCGATTTTCAATGGGAGCAGTGACTGTTCCCTCAGTGAATATACCGGTATCCTGTACCCTGTCCTGTGGAACCGGATATTGCCGTTCAGGTCCGGGGGCTTGCATTCATTATCTATTAAAATATTGTAACTGTTTTTTTTGTCGATTTTCGCGAGATTGGCTATCAGGTTCTGAGTATACCTTCCGATACCGGTATATGTTATCATCCTTGCGTCGATAGCTATCCTCAAAAGTTCCCTCCCCTTGCCCTGAAAATAATAACCCCCGTTGAGTTTCCATTCTATATTCTTTTATTCCTTTCCGTCAATATTTCTTTTATCGTGGAAAATCAGGAAGATAACCTCTCAGTACGCCTCGGTCAACCTGTATAAGCGAGGTTGGGCTCATTCTCATGCAGAGTCATGCGATTACCGTGACAATTTAAAGACGAGTCGGGGCTTTTTTCACCGGACCGGACCACTTCAGCTAAAAGGACTACTTTGATTCAACCTTTCCGGCTCCGAGCCACTCCTCCCACTCCCTGAAGGATAAGGTTCCCTGATAGAGCAGGGTTATAATATACGCACACATGGCAAGGGCCAGGGATACTATGGGGCTGAAAGGGGTCAGCGCCATTATAATCAGGGCGGAAAGGCCGCTCAGAAAAAACCTCGAGAAGATTGGCGCAGGGTCTATGGAAAAAACCCTCCGCGCCAGGAATATATTGACAAGCACGCCGAGGGTAAGGGGGGCCACAAACCCGACGGCGGCCCCCGTGGGGCCGAAGGATGGTATGAGGGCCAGGCATGTGAAGACCGAGGAGATGGAGACAAAAGCCCATGCCAGGGTGTTCAAACCCTGACGCCCTCCCGCTGTAAAGGTAAAGAAAAAGACTGAGTTTATGAAATACATAAAAGTCCCCCATATCATTATGGAGAGCAGAGGTGCAGCGGGAGAGTAACCTACCCCCGCGAGGACGGATATTATGGGGGTTGAAAAGTAAACCGTAACAAGGGCCATAGGGAGACCGATGAGGAGCATGAGTTTAAGGCCTTTTGAAAAACCCTCGGAGACCGATGAGGCTGAACCGGCCGCGTCCAGGCTCATGCGCGGAAGAAGCGACATCATCACAGCCACCGGTACGATCCATAACGATGATACGAGCCTGAAGGAAAGTCCATAATAACCCATCGCATCGTCACTTGCGAAAAGGGAGAGAAAGAAGACGGGTATGATGATGAAGACACCCTCCAAAAAGACCGCCCCGCCGAGCGGGATCGTTTCCTTTAGAAGTTTTTTCCATACTGCGGGTTCAAAGGCGAATTCCGGTCTTACGAGCCTCGTGGAATAAAAGGCGAGCGCAAGGAAACCGGGCAGGTTTACGAGCGCCATGCCGAGAATAATCACAAAGAGGCTCGAACCGGCCGCGATGAGCCCGATGACAATACCGAGCGTAAGAATCTCGTTAAGGAAATTAATTACCGCCGGGTAGTTCATCTTTAGGTGGACCTGAAAAGGGATATTAAAGACGGTCCTGAAAAACACACCCCTGAAGGACAGCAGGAGTGAGATACATGAGGCCGCCGCGAGCCATATGACATCAACGGGATACCCCATGACGAAAAGGCTCACGATGAGAAGGACGGATGTGAGTATTGTCGCCGCGAGCCTCAGGATTATGGCGTGCCCGAAGCCCCTGGAAGGGCTTATTGAACCGGCGCATATCTCGCGGGTCAGGAACGTATTCAAACCAAGGTCGGTGAATATTCCGAAAAAGGTGGTATAGGATATTACAAAGGAGAACCTCCCGAACCCGGCGGGGCTCAAGTAGGAGGTGAGGTAGATGAGGACCGCGATGCTTATCGCCTTATTCAGGAAATTACCCGTTATAATAAACAGGCTGTTCTTTATTATTTTTTTTCCGGTAGTAACGGTCATGATCTTTCCTCTGGTGGCCAAATTGGTCTTAAACGTCCTTTCAGCCCTCGGAGCATTCCTTTCGCTATGGCCGGCTCACGTTGACATGTAAGGACAACCGGCAAAGCGATTGACGGTTAAACTGAATTTTGTGCGCGAAGCATGAACGGAGCAAAGATCAGACAAAATGGCTAAAGGGGGTCAAAGAAGAAATGTCATGGTGCGGAAAATTCGAAACTTTATTTGATGCGCCCGTACACAGGGCGGGAATTACCGATAATCCTCCTCTGTCGTTCACATAAATTCCCCTGCATTACGGATGGGATAACGCCTCAGGATTTTCTGTTTCATTCAAGACCAACACTCAACCAAGGCCAACACTCAACAAAGTCCAAACACTAAACGACGGGGCGGTACCGGCACGATTTAGAATAATCTACAGGGGTATGTCTTTAGACCGGGCTTTGGCTCGGGCCTGCCGCTACCTTCTCCGCTTATATATTACTAAGCCGGTGTAAAGACTCGTTTCCACACGGCCTGAACTCATCACACCGCGGCATGACTCAATTCATCGGCGCCCATGTGCCTTTTATACTCATCCATCACCTGATGCTCAATCATATCCCTCGTGGATTTGTCGAGGGGATGGGCAAGGTCCCTGTATGTGCCGTCTTTCATCTTTTTCGCCGGCATTGCGACGAAGAAGCCTGTCGTCCCCTTGATGACTTTCATGTCCCGGATAATAAAACAATCGTCGAGCTTGATAGTTACATAGGCCTTAAGTTTCTCATCTCCGTCTACGGGAAGGACCTTGATTTCAGTGATACGCATAATTTCCTCCTTCTTGGTTGTTTTTTACGCTAAGAATATTAGGGTTTATTCGATTTATTCAATACCTGGCCGGCCAAAGACTTTTCAGTAATGACAGTCCGCCTTCCGGAGGCAGGTAAAAAAAACAATAATTTTTTTTATTTAAAGGTATTATCCAAGCTCACCGGCCCATTCAAGTTGATATGGTGAGTATTCGTGAAGCGGACTCAATAATTTGCGTCAAAAGGCCCTTTCAAGGCTGAGTAGTTTTTTCTTGAGTTTTAGAAGTTTGAAACGGACTTATAGTGCGTTGCTTATATAAAATGCAATCACTGTGCCAGAATGGCAGGTTAAAAAAATATTTAGACAAAACAGACAGATGTGGCCATTCGTTTACTTTTATATAAAGTTATTATTTATTTTTGTGCATATCTTTTTGGGCACTATGCACAATTTATTGTATAGATTAAATAAAAAGCAATCTGCCCATCAATATAATATGTACGGGACTTCGCCCCTATAAAAACGTGGCCGGGGGCTTCAAAATATTTATTTTAGAAAAGCTCCTACTATGTGTTAAATTGTATTCCGATGTTTCTTGAGGGGCGGCTGCCGGGAAAGACCTTTACACGGAAAAATCACACTACGGGATTTGATAAATGGAGAAAACCAACAGGGGCCCCGTAATCTACGGTACGGGACACATAACGGACCATGACATATACCTCTTCAAGGAGGGGAGCCACTTTAATCTCTACAATATACTCGGCTCCCACATAGCCATAGTCAACGGCGTAAGGGGGGCCGACTTCGCCGTGTGGGCGCCTGACGCCCAGTCGGTTTCAGTTGTAGGGGACTTCAACGGTTGGGACCCCTGTTCCCATCCCCTGAGGGTAAGGGACGACTGGTCCGGCATCTGGGAGGGGTTTATACCATCGGCCGAGGAGGGGATGGTCTACAAATACCATATAGTATCCAGGCACAGCGGCTACAGGGTGGACAAGGCCGACCCCTATTCCTTTTACTGCGAGAGGCCGCCGAAGACCGCCTCGATTGTAAGGGGCCTTGGTTACACCTGGGGCGACTCGGGGTGGATGGAGAAGAGGGGAAGAGAAAAGTCCCTTAACAGCCCCATCTCCATCTATGAGCTCCACCCCGGCTCCTGGATGAGGGTGCCCGGGGAGGGCGGCCGGTATCTGAACTACAGGGAACTGGCCGTGCGCCTGGCCGATTATGTGGTAGAGATGGGTTTTACACACGTGGAACTGACGCCCGTAATGGAGCACCCTTTTTACGGCTCATGGGGATACCAGACCACCGGGTACTTCGCCCCCACGTCGAGATTCGGCACCCCGCAGGATTTCATGTATTTTGTCGACTTGCTCCATCAAAGGGGCATAGGGGTTATACTCGACTGGGTACCGTCGCATTTCCCTTCCGACGAGCACGGCATCGGGTTCTTCGACGGCACCCACCTCTACGAACACGCCGACCCGAGGAAGGGTTTTCACCCCGACTGGAACAGTTTTATCTTCAATTACGGCAGGAACGAGGTGCGCTCTTTCCTCATAAGCAGCGCGCTATTCTGGCTCGACACCTATCACGTAGACGGCATAAGGGTCGATGCCGTGGCCTCCATGCTCTACCTCGACTATTCGAGAAAAGAGGGGGAGTGGATACCGAACGAGTTCGGAGGCAGGGAGAACCTTGAGGCGGTAAGCCTCATAAGGAGGCTCAATGAGGCGGTCTATGAGAAATTCCCCGACGTGCATATGATAGCCGAGGAGTCCACGTCGTGGCCAGCCGTCTCAAGGCCCGTCTACCTGGGGGGGCTCGGCTTCGGAATGAAGTGGAACATGGGCTGGATGCACGACACCATCGAATATTTCAGGGCAGAGCCGCTTTTCAGAAAATACCGCCATAACGACGTCACCTTCAGCCTCTGGTACGCCTTCAGCGAGAATTTCGTCCTCCCCTTCTCACACGACGAGGTCGTACACGGCAAGGGGTCCATGCTCGGCAAGATGCCCGGCGACGAGTGGCAGAGGTTCGCCAACCTCCGTCTCCTCTACGGCCTCATGTACGGCCACCCCGGCAAAAAACTCCTCTTTATGGGTTGTGAATTCGGTCAGGTCAGGGAATGGACTCACGAGGAGAGCCTTGAGTGGCACGTGTTGGAGTACCCGCTACACAGCGGCATGAAATTGTGGGTAGGCGACCTTAACCGCCTTTACAGGAGCGAGCCCTCCCTCTATGAACTCGATTTTGTAACCGAAGGCTTCAGGTGGGTGGATAACCATAACTGGGAGGAGAGCATCCTGTGCTTTTTGAGAAACAGCGCGAAGCTCAATGATAATATGCTCGTTATCTGTAACTTCACGCCCGTGGTAAGGTCGAGTTACAGGGTAGGCGTGCCTTACGGGGGTTTCTGGCGGGAACGCCTTAACAGCGACGGCAGAGAGTACGGCGGGAGCGGCGTGGGTAACACCGGCGGCGCCACTGCCGACCCCATAGAGCATAACGGCTACCCCTTTTCAATAGAGATAACGCTGCCTCCCCTCGCGGCGCTCTTCTTCAAGGCCGAAGGATAAACCCCTCTGCGTCTTTTCTCAATCGCCCGTGCCTTCGTAAACAATCCTGTACACAGCGCCGGCCTTGTCGTCGGAGAGATAGAGGGCGCCGTCGGCCCCGACAACGGGGTCCACGGGCCTGCCCCAGACGTGGTAGTCCGTCAGCCAGCCCGTAATGAAATCTACGGGCTCCTCTGCGGCCGGTCTTCCTTTCTTAAAAGGTATGGTAACGAGCTTATACCCGGTGGGCACTGTCCTGTTCCACGAGCCGTGGAAGGCCACAAAGAGTCCCTCTTTATACTTTTCCGGAAAATTCAAGCCCTTGCCGAAGGTGATGCCCAGAGGCGCCGAATGGGCCTGCATCTTAACCGCCGGAGGTATCGTCCCCTTGCACCTCTCTACCGAGCCGTAATCAGGATCGGGTGTTTTATCGCCGTAACAGAAGGGCCAACCGAAGTCCCCTCCCTCTTTTATGTTATTCAGTTCCTCGGGAGGCAGGTCGTTACCGAGCCAGTCCCTGCCGTTATCCACGCCCCAGAGTTCGCCCGAAACAAAATCAAAGGTTATGCCCACGGAATTTCTGAGCCCGGAGGCGAAAATTTTTCCCTTGCCCCCCCCTTCACCCCCGGCAAACCTCAGTACCGTTGCCCTCCTCCTCTCTTTTTCAACGCAGACGTTACAGCTCGAACCGACTGATACATAAAGGGCCCTGTCAGGCCCCATAACGACTGTACGGGTCCAGTGGCCGCCGCCGTACGGGATTTCCTTTGTAATAACCTTTTTTACGTCGGCCTTATGGTCTCCGTTGGTATCCCTGAGGAGGACGAGGGCGCCCGTTTCCGCCACAATCAGATCCCCACCCCTGAATACAAGGCCGTGGGGGCTGTCAAGCCCATCGGCGTAGACTATAACCTCGTCGGCCGCCCCATCGTGGTCCCTGTCAGGAAGCACCACAATCTTACCCTCTCTCGGAAGGCTGAGGTAAATGAAGCCGTCAGGCCCTACGGCCATGAACCTCGGAGTCATGAAGCCGGAGGCGAAGACCGATACCTTAAAGCCGGCAGGGGCGTACAAGCTCCTTTTTTGAATAAAGGGCCTCTTCCTCCATTTTGCCGGCACTTTGACGATGACCTTTTCAAGACCCGCCTCCACCGGAGGCGTCCTGGCCGCGCCGTGAGAAACCAGCGGCGACGCGATAATAACGATAAAAATTATGGTGGAGATGTTAAGTAAATACCTTACTTTTCTCATGGCATCAAAAGACCTTCCATTTTTTTAAATAATACCAGAAGAACGGGCGATTCGGCAATTTTTTTAAAAGGTGCTATATTAAATGAAGTGCAATTATCGGGAAAAGGCTTATGTTTGTAAAAAGAAAAAAACCATGGGAGACCATTTGGGGCCGGGTAACTCCCCCGCTAACTCCAAAGATAACGCCCGAAGAGATTTATATCGAGAGGAGGCGTTTCATAAAATCCATGGCCGGTTACGGCCTGATGGCCGGGGTCTTTTTATCAGGCGCCGGGGGCCTTTTTAACCCCACGGCCATTTTCGCCATGGGCAAAAAACCGCCCCTCATAGATATCCCCAAAACGCCCACTTCCGGGCTCTACCCCGCGAAAAGGAACGGCCGTTTTACCGTAAAAAGGGCTCTTACGGAGGAAAAAATCGCCGCCGCCTACAATAATTTTTACGAGTTTTCGACGAATAAAGACGTCTGGAAGTATGTAGAGGGTTTTAAACACAGGCCCTGGACGGTGGAGGTAACAGGGCTCGTAAAAAGGCCCAGGGTCTACGACGTTGACGACCTCGTCAAAAAAATGGGCCTCGAAGAGAGGGTCTACAGGTTCCGCTGCGTAGAGGCCTGGGCCATGACCGTGCCGTGGACGGGCTTTCCCATGAAAAGATTCCTGAACCTCGTGGAGCCGCTTTCAGGGGCGAAATATGTGCGGTTTCAGACTCTCTATGATAAGGAGGTTTTCCCCAACCAAAAACTCAGGTTCTGGCTCCCCTGGCCTTATGAAGAGGGGCTTACCATAAAAGAGGCGGCCAACACACTGACGCTCCTCGCCACGGGCATCTACGGCCACGAGCTGCCCGCTCAGCACGGCTCGCCCATAAGGCTTATCGTCCCGTGGAAATACGGTTTCAAGAACATAAAGTCAATTGTGAGGATAGAATTCACCGATAAACGTCCGGAAACCTTCTGGAATACCCTTACCCCTGAAGAGTACGGTTTTGTATCGAACGTAAACCCCGAGGTGGATCACCCCAGGTGGTCTCAGGCTACTGAAAAGATAATAGGCACTGGCAAAAGGGTAAATACGGTGAAATACAACGGCTACGGCGAGTTTGTGGCGGGGTTGTATGAGGGGTAGTTCCTTTACGGGCGGCTTAGCCCGCCTCTTCGCTTAAAAATTTCTTGAACCAGTCGGCGGCCATTACCGCCACCTCCTCAAGGGCGCCGGGCTCCTCAAAGAGGTGCGTGGCGCCGGGGATTACCTTCAATTCCTTTTTGCATGCGAGGAGTTCGAGAGACTTTTTGTTAAGCTCCAAGACCACGTCGTCGCTTCCTCCCACTATGAAGAGCGTGGGACACTCCACGCCGCGAAGACTCTCATCGGCCATGTCCGTCCTTCCGCCCCTCGACACGACGGCCCTTATAAAGGGCGCCATCTTTACCGCCGCCCGGAGCGCTGCGGCTGCCCCGGTGGAAGCCCCGAAATAACCGATACCGAGCGTCGCTGTACCCTCATTGTCCTTAAGCCACCTTGTGGAGGCCTCGAGCCTCGCGGTCAGGAGATCAATATCGAACCTCCTTGAATAATCCCTGTCCTCTTCAGCTGTAAGGAGGTCCATTAGAAGAGTAGCGAGACCGTTCTCCCTCAATACGCCCGCGACAAAGTTATTCCTCGGGCTCAATCTGCTCGAACCGCTGCCGTGGGCGAAAATGACTATTCCCGAGGCCCCGGCTGGAACAGAAAGGGCGCCTTCGAGGCTCGCGCCGTCGGCGTCGATTCTCACAAGCGTTTCCTTGAGCTCTGATGGTTCGTCCATATTCCTGAGTTTAGTTATAGAAGATTATTGTATCCATTCACTGGCGCCCTTCATCGATACATAATACCACCCGCCCGGGATTGAGCAAAAATCAACTACAGGAACATTGAGAGGATTCCTTGCCGCAACCGCTGCAGACGCCGTTCTCAATCGGCTTTCCGCATTTCGCACAGGGCGAACATCCGCAAGTCTGACACATGGCACGCCTCCTCTTTAACGTTCAACTCATCAAAAAACTCATCTTATATAGTAATTATTTACCCTCAATCCCCTTTTGTCAAACAGGCCCCTTTGAGTCTAACTCTCTGAGGTCTGCCCCGTCAATTGTCTTACAATCTTCGTCACATGCATCCCCTGAAACCTGGCCATTTCAAGCTCGTTCTTGCTGGGCTTGCGGCTGCCGTCGGGGGCCGCTATGGTCGTAGCGCCGTAGGGGCTTCCCCCTGTTATCTCCTCGAGGGTCATCTGCCTCTTCTCTGTATAGGGCAGGCCGACTATCACCATGCCGTGGTGGAGAAGTGTCGTATGGAAACTCAATATGGTGGACTCCTGCCCGCCGTGCTGCGTGGCCGTGGAGGCGAAAACGCTTCCCACTTTGCCCACAAGGGCGCCCTTAAGCCATAACTGCCCCGTGGCGTCAAGAAAGGCGCGCATCTGGGCGCACATGTTGCCGAACCGTGTCGGCGTGCCGAAGATAATCCCGTCCGCCGCGGCGAGGTCCTCCACCTTCGCCACGGGGATATTGGCGAATTGTTTTTTGGCCTCCACGGCGTGCATCTTCTCAATCACCTCCTCAGGGAGCGTTTCAGGGACCTGGGATATTTTTACCTGCGCCCCATCTATGCTCCTTGCCCCCTCGGCAACCGCCTCGGCCATCTGGTATACATGGCCGTAGAGGCTGTAAAAGACAATATGAATCTTCATCGGAAAACCTCCTTCAGTGATTTTTACCTATAGTTTATTCAAACCGTTCAGCGCCGCTGACTTGTAACCGTCTGACAGGGTGGGATAGTTAAATACCACATCCTTGAAATAATCGATAGTCCCCCCGAAGTTCATTACGGCCTGGCCTATATGTATGAGCTCCGAGGCCTTCTCCCCCACGATGTGCACGCCGAGGAGCCTTTTATCCTCCCTGTTGAATATAAGTTTTATCATACCGTAGACGTCTCCGGCAATCTGACCCCTCGCCACCTCCTCGAAATAGGCGGTGCCAACCTCGTAGGGTATATTCCTGGCCGTAAGCTCCTCCTCGGTCTCGCCCACCATGGATACCTCGGGAATGGTGTAGATACCAAAGGGCATGTACCCCGTTATCTCGCAGGTCAGCCCCTCTCTCTGAAAGGCGTGGCATACGGCGCGCCTGCCCTGCTCCCTTGACGTAGAGGCGAGTGAAGGGAACCCTATTACATCGCCTACGGCGTAGATATTTGGGGCCTCTGTCTGATAATTTTCGTTTACGAGGATTTCGCCTCTCTTACCGGTCTTGATCCCGGCCGCGCCGAGGTTCAATTTGTCGGAGTTCCCGGACCTTCCCATAGTATAAAGAAGTTTTTCCGAGACTACAAACTTTGTGCTCTTAAGGCGGGTTAAAACCCTGCCCGGCCTCTCGACAGTAATGCCCGAGACCTCCTCGGAGAGTTTCAATGTCACGCCGGAGTGTCTCATGCGGTACATGAGGCTCTCGGAAATCTCCCCGTCGGCAAAGCTCAATATCCTCTTCCGCTTCTCAATAAGGGTGACCTTGACGCCGAGGGCGGAAAAGATGGACGCGTATTCAGAGCCGATAACGCCTCCCCCTATGATAGCAATGGTGGATGGTATCCTGTCTATCCTGAGTATGGTGTCGCTGTCGTATATGTGGTCACTGTCAAAGGGCATTTGGGGGGGTCGCGCGGGCCTTGAACCGGTGGCGAGCACTATGAAATCCCCGCAGAACTCCTCCTCCGAACCCTCCCTTCCCTTTACGGCCACCCTGTGTTCGTCCTGAAGAGAACCCTCGCCGTAAACAACCTCTATGTTATTCCTTCTGAACTGCTCCAGGACAACTTCCATCTGCCTTCTTATTACATCGGACTTCTTATACATCAACTCGGTAAGGGTTATATCTCTTCCGGGAACGAACTGGAATCCGAATACCGCCCTCTGCTTGATGCCTGAGAGGTAAAGGGCCGTCTCCCTCAAGGTCTTACTCGGAAGGGTCCCGGTATGGAGACCGGCGCCGCCTATGTAGGGATCCCGCTCTATGACCGCGACCTTTTTTCCGAGTTTCGCCGCCTGTATGGCGGCTTTCTCGCCGCCGGGCCCTGAGCCTATTATCAGGATATCGTACCTTTTCATAACAAACCCCCTAATTCAACTCAAAAAAGCCGTCCCCAAACCCTCCGCCCGTCTCGAGGTCATACATCCCGACCTCTTCGGTGAGCGCGCCCAATTCGTCCAGGGCGCGCACCTTCAGGGGCAGATAGCTCATTTTATCCAGCCACAGTATATAACTGTTAACACCATTTGAGGTAAAACCTTTTTTACCCGTAACGCTCACCTTTAAAACGGCCTTTCCCTGAATAGTTGCCTCTCCGAGGGTTTTTACCGCCCCCTCGGCCCTGACCCTCATAACGTTTTCAAGGAGCGCCCCTATGTCGGACCTATCCACCCTGTGCCCCCTGGAGCTTCTTATGAGCCGGCTTTCGGGGCGGAGGACGAGCACAAAAGCCTTCAGGAAGGAGAAGGGGCGTAGCCGCACCTCCCTCTTTTCGGGGTTGTACACAAGGACGGCCCCCCTGTGGGGATGAATGAACTCCATCCTCACGAAGCCGGGCCTTTTGTAAAAGTACCTTATAGTCTCACTGTCGGAGCCTGACCTCGACTCAAGGGTCACGCTGTAAGAGGCGATATTCTTATAGCTCTCCATTGCCTTCAGAACAGGTTCGGGCGCAGGCGCGGAAAGCGTTGCCATTATCAGAGCCAGGAGCATACTCATTGGACCATGACCTTTTTTTTCAGACAAGGGGCCGGACACTCCGTCTCAAGGCCCCTTAAGGAATCCGGCAATCGCCGGGATTATTTCTTTTCCCTTTCCAGTATGGGGTACGCTATGTTCGTTATGTAAGAGTTTATCCTCTTGAGGTTCGCGAGTATGTCCAGGTGTATGGAGGTCGTCTCGACGGTTTCCCTCAAACCCCTGTGCAGCCTTTTTATGTGAGCCTGCCTGAGTTCCCTCTCCATCTCGGAGGTTTTATCCTTCCTGCTTATGAGCCTTCTCGCCAGTTCCGTGTCGCTCGCGGTAAATGTGGCCACTCCGAGTTCGAAGTTCTCCACCACCTTGGCGTGGAATTGCCTTATCTCGGCGAGCCCCTCCTTTGAAAAGGAGAGGTGGCCCCTCAGCCTCTTTCTCGCTATCTCCATGAGGTTTTTGTCAATGACATCGCCAATATTTTCCATGTTATCGGAGAAGAGTATTATCTCAAGCTCCCTCGCGGCCTGTTCGTCATTGAGCCCTTCCCTGGACAACCTGGTAAGGTAAAGTTTAATCTCCCTGTCGAGTATGTCAATATAATCATCCTTTTCTTCGAGTTTTTCTATGGGCCTCAGGTCATCGGCCGTAAAGACGCTTATCGATTTTCTCAGCATCTCCCTCACTATATCGGACAGCCTTATGCACTCCCTTGAGGACTGCGCGAGAGCCAGGGTGGTCGAGGTCAGCACCATGGGGTCGAGATATTTGGGGCCGAAGGCGGCGCGCACACCCCTTTCGGGTAGAATCTTTTTTACGAGGTTGGTAAAAGGCACGGTGAAGGGGAGGAATATTACGGCGATGCCGATATTAAAAAGGGTATGGGCGTTAGCCACCTGTCTCGGCAGGCCCGCGGCCGTAAGCCCGGCGAGCCTCGTAAACGCGCCGAGGAAGGGCAGTATTATGATAACGCCCAGGATCTTGAACAATATATGGGCAAGGGCCACTCTCTTCGCGTCTACAGGTGCGTTGATGCTCGAAAGAAGCGCCGTGGCGCATGTCCCGATATTAGCCCCGAGGATTATGGGCATTGCCGCGTCAAGGCTCAGTAGCCCGCTGTGGGCGGCTGTTATGGCGAGGCCCAGGGTTGCGGCGCTGGAGTGAAAAAGGGCGGTGAAGAGGGCCGAGATTATTATACCGGCGTAAGGGTCTTTGCTCATGGAAATAAGGGCGTCCTTCATGAGCGGATTTTGTGCAACGGGCCCGAAAGTCGCTATGAGTATCTTCAGGGCCAGGAAGACGAAACCAAAGCCGAGGACGGCTACCCCGGCGTCCTTTGCGCGTCCGCCCTTGGAGAGGAAAGTAAGGAGCACACCCGCGCCGATGAGGAGCGGCGCGTAATCATAGACCTTAAAGGCGATTAACTGTACGGTAAAGGTCGTGCCGATATCCGCTCCCAGAATAATGCCCATCGTCCCGCTGAGCCCTATCAGGCCCGCGCCGACGAACCCCACGAGCATTACCGTTGTGGCGCTCGAGCTCTGCAGGAGCGCCGTTATCGCGGCGCCCACGCCGAGGCTCTTGAAGCGGTTGCTCGTGGCCTTGAGGAGAAAATTCTTAAGCCTCGCCCCGGCGGACTTCTGAAGCCCCTCGCCGGCGAGCCTGATGCCGTAGAGCATAAGCATCACGGCGCCGAAAAAACTTGTAATGGTAATAATGGTCATGGCTCTCTCTAATGGTTTTTATAGTAATGATATATCTTATATTTCGTAAGCGCAAGCGAACTCCGTACCTTTTGCCTTGCTTTTCCGGCCCCCGGAAGTATAATATCATTCCATGTCCTATTAAAAATCCTTCCTTGATTCTACTGGCCCGCTACGCGGCTCGCCGCGAATGGGGCAAGGGTTTTTTGATCAAAAATTATCAGGAGGAAATATGACCACGATAGTCGGTATAAAAGCAAGGGAGATACTCGACTCCAGGGGCAACCCCACGGTAGAGGCGGAGGTGCTCTTGAGCGGCGGGTTCAGGGGCAGGGCCGCAGTCCCGTCAGGGGCGTCAACGGGAAAATTCGAGGCCGTAGAGCTGAGGGACGGTGACAGGAAAAGATACGGCGGCAAGGGCGTGCTGAAGGCCGTTTCAGCGGTAAACGGTAAAATATCAAAGGCCCTCATCGGGCTCGACGCCATGGAACAGGTTAGGCTCGACAGGGCGCTAATAGAGCTGGACGGCACGAAGAACAAAAAAAGGCTCGGCGCCAACGCCATGCTCGCAGTCTCTCTCGCCACGGCAAAGGCTGCGGCGGAGGCTACGTTACAGCCCCTTTACCGCTACATCGGCGGCGCCTCGGCACGGACCCTGCCCGTGCCCATGATGAACATCGTAAACGGCGGCGCCCACGCCGACAACAACCTCGACATACAGGAATTCATGATAGTGCCCGCCGGTTTTTCCGCCTTCAGCGACGCCTTGAGGGCCGGTGTGGAAGTCTTTCACAAATTGAAGGGGGTACTCTCCAAAAAGGGGCTCTCCACGTCGGTGGGCGACGAGGGAGGTTTCGCCCCCATGCTGAAATCCAACAGAGAGGCTATTGAGCTTATCCTCAAGGCCGTAAGCGCGGCGGGCTACAAACCGGGTGAGGATATCTTTATCGCCCTTGACAGCGCCGCGAGTGAGTTTTACAAGAACGGCACCTACGTCATGGGCGGTAAAAGGCTCAAGGCCCCGGCCATGGTCGATTACCTTGAAGGGCTTGTAAAAAAATACCCCATCATTTCCATTGAGGACGGTCTCGCCGAGGAGGACTGGAAGGGGTGGCGTCTCATGACCGGGAGGCTCGGCAAAAAAGTGCAGCTCGTCGGCGACGACATCTTTGTGACGAATACGGAAAAATTAAAAAAGGGTATCGAGATGGGGGTGGCCAATTCCATACTCATAAAGGTCAACCAGATAGGAACGCTCACCGAGACGCTCGACGCCGTTCAGACGGCCGGCAAGGGCGGTTATACCTCTGTAATCTCGCACCGAAGCGGCGAGACCGAGGACACGACCATCTCGGACATCGCCGTTGCCACGGGCGCGGGCCAGATAAAGACGGGCTCGGCGTCTCGCACCGACAGAGTGGCCAAGTACAACCAGCTACTTCGTATAGAGGAGGCGCTCGGAGAATCGGCGGAGTATCCCGGCATCAGGGCCTTCGCCTTCAGGCAATGACGCCGTCATCGTATTGCCAATTGCAAAAATATCCTTGTTTATGCTATAATTTGTGTGTATGAAGAATAGGGCCGTTCAGACGCGTCCGGCCTGACTTGGAATAAAAAAGGAGACTAAGTGTCCACCGAAGCCCTTTTTCTTGAGGCTTTATTAATCTTTATCTTAATAATTCTAAACGGTTTTTTCTCCGGCTCCGAGATTGCCATAATATCGGCAAAGAGGAGCGCCATCGACAAACTGTCGAAAGACGGTAACGCTTCCGCCGCGCGCGTGGCGAAGATGCAGGACGAGCCCGACAGATTCCTCGCAACCGTCCAGATAGGCGTAACCGTTGTAGCCACCCTCGCCTCTGTCATTGGAGGCGTGACAGCCATAGAGTTTTTCAAACCCGTTATCGCATCCATACCCATCGGCGTCGTAGAGCGCCATTCAGAATTCCTCGCCGTAGGGATCGTCGTCGTCGTAATATCATACGTCACCCTCGTACTTGGCGAGCTTGTGCCTAAATCCCTGGCGCTCCGTTATTCCGAAAGGATGGCCTGCTTCGCGTCAAGGCCCCTTAACCTCGTTACAAGACTTACCTCCTACCTCGTAATGGGCCTTACCGGGTCGACAAGGGCCGTTCTGAGGCTCATGGGGGTGAGGAACCTTGAGGAAAAGGCCTTTATATCCGAGGAAGAGCTGAAATATTTTATCAGGCAGAGCCATGAAAGGGGGGTGCTGGAAGAGACGGAGGCCGCGCTCCTGCACGGCGTCTTCCAGTTCGCCGATACCACGGTAATGGAGGTAATGGTTCCGAAGCTGAAGTTCTCCGCCATCGACATATCCACCCCCCCGGAGATGGTGCTGAAGTTCATCACAGACGCGGGCTTTTCCAGATACCCCGTATACAGGAATAATCTTGAAAAGGTCGTAGGCGTGCTCTTCAACAAGGACGTCATCAGGGCCATTCAAGAGGGAAACCCCGTCATTATAAGGGACCTTATGAGACAACCCTACTTTGTGCCCAATTCCGTCCTTATAAGCAAGCTCCTTCGCGAGATGCAGCGCCGCAAAGTGCATATGGCCATAGTGGTGAACGAGCACGGAGAGGTGGACGGGCTTGTTACCATCGAGGATATCCTCGAGGAGATAGTCGGCGAGATAGAGGACGAGTACGACGTGGGCAAGGGCGGACTCGTTGAGAAGCTCAAGGACGGGACGATGATCATAGACGCGTCCATATCCTCGGGCGACCTCGAGGACGAGGGCGTCGTCATAGACGAAGAGGAGGAGGAATACAACACGCTCGCCGGCTTTATGCTCGCCAAACTCCAGAGGATACCACGCGGCGGTGAGTTCGTCCTGTACAAGAAGATGAGGTTCACGGTTGTGGACGTAGAGGCCAACAGGATAGTCAAGGTCAAGGTAGAGTTTCTGGATGGTCAGAAAAAACTCAAAAAGATCTCCGCCTGACCCATTTTTTTTCATAGCGCCCGTATATTTTTATCCTTGCATATCCCCCTGCCTTCCATATATTATATTTGAACTATAAAGAAGCCATGTCAGGCCGGACGGTCCTCAAAGGCTCCGGCGCGGACTTTAACAAAAAAACTTAATCACACAGTTCGGGAGGTAAGAGATGAAGAAGGCCCTTATATGTCTGGCGGCGCTCTTTATACTTGCAGGATGTGTCTCCACAAAGACCTTTCAGGCGGCAGTTGACGAATCAATGGTGAAAGACCAGACCATTTCAAAAATGCAACTCGAACTGGAAGGTAATAAAGCCGAGATAGAGCGGCTGACCGAGGAAATCGCGAGGCTTAAAGGGGTAATCGAGGAGATGAAGGGTGAGCAAGCAAACCTCGACGCGATCCTCCGGGGAAAGGACGCGGAACTGGCTGAGAAGAGTACTAAAATAGAATCTCTTACCCGCGAGACCGGAGAGTTGAGCACCGCCAAAGAAAAAGAGGTATCTGATGTCAAGTCCACCTACGAGAACCTCGTGAGCGAACTAAAGAAAGAGATAGCCAAGGGGGACATAAAGATAACCCAGGCCATGGACAAACTTTCCGTAAACCTCGTTGAGAAGATACTCTTCGATTCCGGCGAGTCCGAGGTGAAGCCCGGTGGCAAAAAGGTGCTTAAGAGGGTGGGAGACATACTGAAGAAGGTGACGGAGAAGGAGATCCGTGTCGAGGGCCATACCGATAACGTTCCCATAGGGCCGAGGCTTCAGAAAAAATTCCCCACAAACTGGGAGCTTTCAACGGCGAGGGCTACCGAAGTTGTGCGTTTTCTTCAGGATACAACGGGGGTGGACGCCAAACTTCTCTCCGCCGTAGGCTATTCAAAAAACAGGCCTGTGGCCAGTAACGATACCGCCGAAGGACGCACCAGCAATAGAAGGATAGAGATAGTTCTCCTGCCCCTTAATATCGACAGGGTCTTACAGGAGCTTAAAAAGTAGTTTTTTTCGTAACCGCGAAAAGGGGGGCGGCGCTTTGGCGCCGCCCCCTCCTGTTTTTTTACCCGCCGCTTGTGAGCGGCTCTTTGGATTTCACGGACTACCACATGCTCTTTTTCTTCCTGTAATCACCGGGTACTGAAAACTTATCGGCGCTGACAGCCGCGGTATCTATACTCTTTATCTCCACATAGGAATCAAAGACCGGTTTCTTTTTACCCCTGTCTTTTTTGACCACCTTTTTCGAAAGGCTCCCTAAAAGCCCCCCCACGCCGTTTTTTATATCTATGCCGTCATCCTTCTTTTTAGCTTCCTTCATTGAGCTCTCCGACTCCCATTTGACTGAGGTTACTATAGGGTACCCCTTCATCCTGGCCATCTCTTTTTTAAGCTCTTGAGCGCCCCCCCGGGCGAGGTTCCCGAGGATGGAAAGGCCCATGCTCTTGAACTCCTCGGGGCTCATGTCAAGTCCCATCTTCTTGAGATAGGCCCTGTTGAAACGGCCCGCCTCTCTCATGAGGGCCTTGATATCATCTGTCTCCGGGGTAGTCCAGTAATCGCCGGTCATGAGGTTTTTCGTCCTCTCACCCGTCTTTATGTTCTCAGTCACCATGAGCCACGTAAGGGTATAGAGCCGGCAGGGAAAGCCGTTCATGTTTTTTTTCCTGCCCGTATCCTTCATCTTTAACTCGTTTTTTACAACACGGACCTCTGATCCGCCGTCACTGTCCAACGCGTCATCAGCCGCGCCTTGGCCCCTTTTATCTCCCGAAGAGTCCTCCTCTGGAAGGGTTATACTCCTTTCCGTGTAGCGCTTCTTGGAAGGATAAAGTGTAAAGACAACGTCCTTTTTAACGTCATAAATCATCGTGGTCTTCTTTGTTCCGGTAACCTTACCGAGGAAACCGCCGGTAAACTTGCCCGTACTCTCCACCCGCTTTTTAAGACCCTTTACCTGCTCCTTTTCGTAATGCTCGGAAGCGCCCATCCCCGCCACACCTCCGCTCTTGACAAAACGTTTTACCGTTACGTCTGAATAGGCCGCGGCGGAAAAAGAGAGAAAAAAGACTATGACGGGGAGAATTATCTGGAGCCTTTTGATATTCATCGGTGAGTCCTCCTTGTTGGCCTGTTTTTTTTTACAATCCCCGCGAGCGCGGGCCGGTGATTATAACAAATACCGCTCCTGACGGCAAGGCATTCAAATGAATTTAGCCGGTAATAATATCACCCCCTCTCCTTGACTCACCCATATAGTCTGCTAAATTAAATGATATGAAGCTTTTAATTGAAAAAACCTTTTACATTCCAGGGGAGGACTAAACAATGGCAAAGGTTCTGAGGTGCAGTGACGTGGGCGTGAATTGCAATTTCGAGGCAAGGGCCGAGACAGAGGAAGAACTAATGGGAAAGATTCAGGAACACGCTCAAAGGGAGCACGGCATGACCGATATACCCGCGGAGATGGTCACTAAACTCAAAGAGGCGGTACGGGACGCGTAACCCGGCATAATGGAGAATGTAAGCGCACTGCCTGTCATGTCGTGGGGTGGAATCTATTCAGGTAAGGCGCTACCTTTTCTTCTCAAGGAAGCTCATAAGCTCTTTGAGGGTCCGGGTGTTCAATATATCCTTCTTCTCAAGCCAGCCCCTCCGTGCCGTATGTATGCCGAAGAGGAGGTTGTCGAAATGGCGTCTCGAGTGGGAATCCGTTGAGACGGCTACGGGTATCCCCTTCTCACGGGCCAGCCTCAAGTGTGAGTCCTTGAGGTCCAGCCTGTCTGGATAGGAATTCAGCTCAAGGGCCACGCCGTACTTTTCCGCCTCGTCCATCACCTCCTCCATATCCACTTCAAAGGGCTCCCTCGCGCCTATGAGACGGCCAGTGGGGTGGGCGATTATGTTTATCTTCCCCGACCTTATCGCCTTTATTATCCGCGCCGTCATCCTCTCCCTCTCCATGGTAAAGCCCGAGTGTATGGAGGCCACAACACAGTCGAGCCCGTCGAGGACCTCCGCCGGATGGTCGAGGGAGCCGTCGGCCCTGATATCCACCTCCGAGCCCTTGAGGAGCCTGAACTTTTTTCCGGCTTTTTTAAGTTTTTCGTTATAGGCGTCAATGGCCTTTATCTGCCTTAAGGCCCTCTTTGCATCGAGGCCGTGCGCTATGCCGACGGCCTTTGAGTGGTCCGTAATGGCGAGGTATTCATAACCCCTTTTCATCGCCTCCTTTGCCATCTCCTCAAGGGAATCGGCGCCGTCGCTCTCGTCGGTATGGGTGTGGAGATCCCCTCTTATGTCCGAGACCTCAATCTGGACCGGCAGACTACCCTGCCCGGCGGCCTCTATCTCTCCCGTATTCTCCCGGAGTTCCGGCGGTATCCACTTAAGGCCAACCGCCTTATAGACCTCCTCCTCGGTCCTGCCGGCGATCCGTTTTTCCCCTCCCGACTTCACTGTAAAGACCCCGTATTCGCTTATCTTGAGCCCCCGTCTCTTTGCCCTGTCGCGTAGAGCGATGTTATGGGCCTTTGAGCCGGTAAAATACTGGAGAGCCGCCCCAAAGGACTCCTCTTCGATTACCCTTAAGTCGACCTGGAGTCCGGCCCTCAGGATAACAGTGGACTTCGCCCGGCCCTTTGAAACAATATCGCGCACTTCGGGATGCGCTGTAAAGGCCCCCATAACATGGTCAGGGTCCGATGAGACGGCGAGGATGTCGAGGTCGCCCACCGATTCCTTCCATCGCCTTAAACTCCCGGCCGCCTCCACCCTTTGTACCCCCTCTGTCTTTTTTAAATAGTCCATGAGGGCCGTGGCGCAAGGTATGGCGATGGAGAGATTGAACCTCCCTGAAAGGGCCCTGAAATCCTTAATGGCCTTTAAAATCTTCTGCTCCGATTTTTTACCCATGCCGGCAAGCCCCTGTAGCGCGCCCGCATTTACTGCCTTCTCAAGCCCGTCCACGGTTCCGATGCCGAGCTTATTGTAAAAGAGGGCGGCCTTTTTAGGGCCAACGCCAGAAAGTTTAAGGATATCGAAGATACCGGGAGGAAATTCCTTCACGATCTCGTCATGGAACTTGCAACTGCCCGTGGTGAGCATCTCAATTATTTTTTCTCTAATACTCGCGCCAATGCCTGGGATCCCATCGAGGTTCTCGGCGCCCTTTTCAAAGAGCGTCCTGAAACTCTCGGGCCACCCCTCGACTACAAGGGCGGCGTTCCTGTACGAGCGAATCCTAAAGGGGTTTTCCCCTTTTATCTCAAGGAGGTCGGCTATCTCGTTAAAGACCCCTGCAATCTCCGCGTTTTCCATAAAATCCTCCATAGCCGTAAAACATTTTTTTACTTTTTTTATTTATATTATATAATACGCTTGCGCTTATTGCAGGGCCTTTACCAATAAAAAAATCAGAGGACGGATATGAAGGAAAACCCCATAGGGGTATTTGACTCAGGCATAGGCGGGCTTACCGTCCTTAAAGAGATAGTAAGACTCCTGGCCGGAGAGGATACCGTCTATCTCGGAGACACGGCGCGCGTGCCTTACGGTACGAAATCCAGAGAGACGGTGGTGAGGTACGCCCTTGAGGACGCCGCTTTTTTGAGGGGGTTTGGCGTAAAGATCATGGTAGCCGCCTGCAATACGGCGAGCGCATACGCCATAAATGAACTTAAGAGGGAACTCGACATACCGGTCATCGGCGTTATAGGGCCCGGCGCGAGGGCCGCCGTAGCCGCCACAAAGTCTGATAAAATAGGCGTCATAGGCACGGAGGGCACGGTCCAGAGCAGGGCCTACTCCATGGCCATAAAGGAATTGGACCCGGGTATGGAAGTCTTTGAAGAGCCCTGCCCGCTCTTTGTCCCCCTTGTGGAGGAGGGTTTTGTTAACGGGCCGATAACGGAGCTCGTGGTGGAGCGCTACCTCGGAGGGTTAAAAAAATCTTCCATAGACACCCTTGTCCTCGGCTGCACCCATTACCCGCTCCTGAAGGGGGCTATTAAACAATTCATGGGGACCGGCGTAACGCTCATAGACTCCGCCGAGGCCACCGCCTCGGAGGTCAAGCGTATCCTTATTGAAAAAGGCCTCGGCCGAGGAGAGGTCCCTACGGCCCCGTCTCACAGGTTTTTCGTTACCGACTCCCCCGGGAGGTTCGCGGTGGTTGGAAAGGCCTTTTTCGGAGACCGCCTCAACGCCCCGGAGACCGTACGCGTGGAGAGCCCTTAGGCTATGGCCGGCAAAAAAATAAAAAAAAGGGGCAAAAGGCATAAAAAACCCGTAAAAAAGAAGGGCCGGGCGCGCGGCGGGGCTCTATTAAAAACAATCCTCCTGATAGCGGCCCTTGTCTCTATCTCTTTTGCCGTTCTCTTTTTATTACCCGTAAAGAGGGGCGAATACCCTCCACCCCCTCAGAGGACCGTCTTGAGGGAGGTGCGCATATACACACTGAGCGAGGACGGCAAGCATCTTAAGGGTAAGAAGGCCAAAATAAATAAAGGCCCTCTCGCCTCCGAGGTCAAAGGGGCCATCGGTCTCCTGATAAAAAATCAGGAGAAGAGCGCCATACCGTCAGGAACGAGGCTCATGGGCCTCAAGATTAAGGGCGGTACGGCCTATGTCAACCTGAGCGTCGAGGCGAGTAAAAACCACGGCGGCGGCACCATGGGGGAACTCCTTACCATATACTCCATAGTAGACACGGTGACGCTCAACTTCCCGGAAATCAAGGAGATCCAGATACTTATTGACGGGCGTATCCAGAAGACCCTTAAGGGGCACATCGACATAAGCTTTCCCCTCAAGGCGAACAGAAAAATAATCAAAGGATAATATATTATGGCGGAAAAAGGTTTCAGGACTGAAGAAGACACCCTCGGCCCTATAAAGGTCCCGGCCCAGGCCTATTACGGGGCGCAGACCATGAGGGCCGCTCAAAATTTCCCCGTCAGCGCCATACGGGCTGAAGAGGTCTTCATAAGGGCGACGGCCATGGTAAAAAAGGCCGCCGCTTCGGCGAATACCGGGCTCGGCCTCCTCACCAGAAGAAAAGGCGCGGCCATCATGAGGGCCGCCTCGGAGGTAATCTCTGAAAAGGAAAAGGGAACGGGAAGGCTCCTCGACCAGTTCATAGTCGACGTATATCAGGCCGGGGCCGGCACGTCGCACAACATGAACGCCAACGAGGTTATCGCCAACAGGGCCATAGAGATACTCCGAGGCGGACGCGGCGATTACTCCATAATCCACCCCAACGACGATGTGAATATGAGCCAGTCCACAAACGACACCTTTCCCACGTCAATGAGGGTCGCCGCCCTTCTTTCATCGGCCGGCCTCCTTAAGGCCCTCAAGGGCCTTAAAATGGAGCTTAACCGAAAAGCGCGAAAATTCAATAGCATTATAAAATCCGGCAGGACCCATCTACAGGACGCCGTACCAGTCAGCCTGGGCTCTGATTTCGCCTCATACGCCTCAACGATTGACAGTTCCATGGCGAGGATCAAGAGGGCCTCTGAAGGGCTCAAGAGGATAGGACTCGGAGGCACGGCGACGGGCACGGGGCTCAATACCCACCCCTCTTACAGGCAGAGGGTCGTGAGGGAGCTATCCAAGATATCAGCCATTAAGGGGCTCAAGAAAGCCCCTGACAGGGGCGCGGCCTTCGAGGCCCTTTCATCCATGTCGGATTTTTCGTCATTTTCAGCCTCCCTCAAGGACCTCGCAATAGACCTCACTAAAATCGCCAATGATCTCCGCCTCTTGAGTTCCGGGCCGAGGACCGGCCTTTCCGAGATAAGGCTCCCGGCGGTGCAGCCCGGCTCGTCAATTATGCCTGGAAAGGTGAACCCGGTGATGGCCGAGATGCTCAACATGGTATGCTTTCAGGTCATAGGAAACGACCTTGCCGTCACAATGGCCGCCCAGGCCGGACAATTCGAGCTGAACGTCATGGGCCCGGTTATAAACTACAATATCCTCCAGTCAATAAAAATACTCACCAACGCCATATCCGCCTTTAGCGAAAAATGCGTAAAAGGCATAGAGGCCGACAGGAAAAGGTGCGAACAATACTTTGAGAGTTCAGTGGGGCTCGCCACGGTCCTTAACCCCTTTATAGGTTATGAAAAGGCCGCCGGCGTCGCGAAAGAGTCGGCTACAACGGGTAAGACCATAAAAGAGGTGGTAATTGAAAAGGGCATCATGGGGGAAAAGGAGTGGAAGAGGCTCCTCGCCCCAAAAAGAGTAACAGGGCCTATGGATATAAAGGCCGTTAAAAAGAAAGGGCGTTAATCATCAAGGGCATCATCAGGGGCACATAAATATCAAGGGGTATCACCATAATAAACTATATAATAAAAAGCCTGTAAGGTATTATTTTAAAAATCTTTTCCTGACATGGAAGGTCAGTAGCCCCGCCCTACAGACAAATTTCGCTTAACGTCATTATACGGGCTCCCTTCTCCTTCATCTCTTCTACGGCCCTCTCCGAATCACCTTCATTCAGGTCCA
>JBHHVI010000003.1:0-79503 GCA_046754225.1 Thermodesulfobacteriota bacterium
CCCTGCGGCTACCCCCCTTCACCCTCCCCGTGCCTGTAAGCGATAACCCTTACCTCCTGAATGGTGATAAGCCCTTCATTCACCATCCCGTTGAGTTCGGGAAGAAACGCCTCTATCTTCTCAGGCGTGTCGACTATCTCGATGACAACTGGCATATCCTCGGAGAGACGCAGCACCTTTGAGGTATGGATCCGGCTGTGGACGCCGAAACCGAGGGCGCCCCTTAAGACGGTAGCCCCGGCCATGCCGCGTCCCCGCGTCTCCTCCACAATGGCCTGATAAAGGGGTTTTCCGCGGTATTTGTCATTTTCGCCTATGAATATCCTTAGCAGCTCGGCCTCGGACGGCAACTTCATCTTAACTACCCCCTTTCATCTTAATTAAAAAACTTTTCCAGCCTGAAAAAACTCTTGAGTTCCCCTTAAAGGAGCCTTCCCGCGGCGAAGCCGATGAAAAGAACGATTATGCCCGACACGGACTGAAGGAGGACATTACCCATGGCAAGGAGCCACTGGGCTTCCCTTACAAACTGGCCCGTCTCAAAGATAAAGGTGCTGAAGGTTGTAAAGGCCCCCATAAAACCCACGAGTATGACTGTACGGACCTCTCCGCTTATAACGAGACGCTCCTCGGCCACCGACCACAACACCCCGAAGAGGAAACAGCCGAGGATATTGACGGCAAAGGTGCCCCATGGGAACCCCCCTCCATAGGCCCTCTGCACGGCGCCTCCGAGAGAGTACCTCGCCAGTGTTCCGAGCCCGCCGGCCAGAAGCAGCCAGAAAAACTTCATCTCCGCTAATACCCCTTATTAGTAGGGAAAGACCTGTTCGCAATCTTAAAAATCAACCCATCTTATACCACCCGGGCCTTTAAAAGCAAATTTTTTCACCCCCCCACAGCCGGTTGACTTCACCGGGGCAAAATGATAACGTCTTAAGAATATATTTTTACTGAGGGCTTCAATACTCTAAACCGTGAAAGGGAGGAAAAGGAAAAATTGAGCGCTCCTGCATTTAACGGCCACAGCGGCATCTGGGACATGATGGTGAACGCCGGGCCCATGGTAAAACTCGTTCTTTTAACGCTCCTCATATTCTCCGTCTTCTCCTGGGCCATTATCATATACAAGGTCATGCTCCTTAAGAAGATAGAGAAGGAATCGAGCTCCTTCTACGACCTCTTCTGGGAGAAGAGGCAGTTTTCGCAGATTATGTCCGCGGCCAGGGCCACAAGATACACGCCGCTGGGAAAACTCTTCTCTTCCGTCTACAAAGAACTCACCGCAGTCGTGGGCGGGGCTGAAGAGGCCGGGCGCCCGGCGGCGCTTAAGACGGGGAATATAGACAGGATGGAAAGGATTTTGAAAAAGACGAGCGCGCGGGAAACGGCCAGAATAGAATACGCCGTAAGTTTCCTCGCCACCGCCGGCAATACCGCGCCCTTTATCGGGCTCTTCGGCACCGTCTGGGGGATTATGTCCTCCTTCAGGGACATCGGGGCTCTCGGCACCGCGAACCTCGCCGTCGTGGCCCCCGGCATCTCAGAGGCCCTCGTTGCCACGGCAATGGGGCTCCTCGTGGCCATACCCGCCGTCGTGGGATATAATCACATACTTGCGAGGATAAACCGCATAACCTCGGAGATGGACAACTTTTCATCAGACCTTTTGAACATTATCGAGAAGCAACTGTCCTCTTAGAGGGGAGGTTTTTTTTAACGATGGCACTCGACACGGGCCGGCAAAAAAATTTCATGTCGCAGATAAACGTCACGCCCTTTGTGGACGTGATGCTCGTGCTTCTCATAATATTCATGATAACGGCGCCGATGATGCAGTCGGGCATAGACGTCAAACTCCCCAAGGTAACCGCCGCGGCCATAGACACCAAAGATGAGCCCCTTATAATCACCATAGACAGGAAAAAGCGGCTTTATCTGGGCGATACGCTTATGAGCCGGGGCCGTCTCACGAAGAAACTCAGGGCCATAAGACGGGCGAGAAAAGAGAGCATGGTGCTTTTAAAGGCCGATAAGACCGTTCCCTACGGCTCTGTTGTAAGCGTTATAGCGGACATACGGAGAGCCGGCATCGAAAAGATAGGCATGGTCACCGAACCGGCCGGCACAAAGAGATAGCCCGAAGCCCCCCGAAGCGTCACGGGGAGGTAGACAATCGAAAAATTCCGCGGCCGGACGGAGCCTTAACCGATTCATCTTCTCTCTAACCGGGGTAACCTTTATTCAAGCCCGCTCCATCCCCGGCCTTTCGCTAAAACCTCATGGGAAAATTAATGACCCATATCCCGAAGGGATTTAAAAAGACCCTTATCGGCTCTCTGATTTTTCATATTATTTTACTTTCCGCTTTTTTCCTTTACAGGACGGGGTCGAAGAAGATATTTTTTACCCCCGTCTATACGGTGAACCTCGTGGAGCCCTCGAGGACATCCAGAAAAGGAGGGGCGCGGAAAAGGGCCGTTAAAAAAAAGAAGGCGATAAAAAAAGCCGCCGCGGTAAAGGCAAAAAAAACCTCTGCCACGAAACCCAAAAAGAAGAGGGAAAAGCCCGTCGCCGTAAAGAAAAAGGCGAAGCCCGCCGGGGACGCCGTCTCCATTTCCGAGGCCCTTAAGAAAATAAAAAGGAAAGTCAGGGAAAAGGAGGAGAGCGAACTTTTGACCTCTAAGATAGCGGAAATAAAGGAAAAAAGGAAATCTCGAAAACTCGCCCCCTCTGTAGAGGATATAAAAAGAGGCATTAAGGGGGATGGAGATGGAGCTTCCTCCCTGAAATCTTCAGGACTTAGCGCCAGCGAATTCGAAATCAAGCACAAGGCCTACTTCACCATCATCAGGGACCGTATAAATGACAACTGGTTTTATCCGGAGGGGTTCAACAGGAAAGGAGTTTCCGTGATAGTATCTATAAGGATAGGCAGGGGGGGAGAACTTATCGAGAACCGGGTTGAAGAATCGTCCGGCAACAGGCAATTCGACCTGTCTCTCATGCACGCGGTAAAAAAATCAGCGCCCTTTCCTCCGCTGCCCGTTGATTTTGATGGTGAATACCTTGAAACAGGCCTCAGGTTCTGCCCGGAATGCGAGAAAAAATGAAAAAATTCCTTTTGCTGACAATACTCTGCATTCTCTGCCTTTCTTACGCTGAGCCCTCGGCGGCAAAGGTCTATATAGACCTTGAGGCGCCGGCCGTGGAAAAGCTCCCCATAGCCGTCCAGGGGTTCAGATACATGGGCGCGGAACCTGCATCACAGAAAGAGGCGGAGCTTTTAAGGCATATAAGGAGTGAGATCCTCGGTACGCTGAAATCCGACCTCGACTTCGCCGGGCTCTTTAAGACCATAGATAACGACGCCTTTCTCGAAGACCCCGGGAAGGCCGGGTTCTTCCCCGAGGAGATAAGCTTCAGAGACTGGCGTATGATAGGGGCGGACGCCCTCATAGAGGGGCGGTTCACCATCGAGGGGAAAAAACTCATAGTAGAGGTGAAACTCTTTGACTGCGTAAGGGAAAAGACCATACTCGGCAAACGCTACATAGGTTCCACGTCAAAACCGCGCAGACTGGCGCACTTTTTTTCCGACCGTCTCTACATGGAGCTTACGGGCAGGCCCGGCGTCTTCACGACAAAGATGCTCTTCGTATCAAAAAGAACGGGCAACAAGGAGGTTTATCTCTCAGACTACGACGGTAAGAACGCCGTGCAGATAACTCACAACAGGTCCATAAACCTGTCGCCCCGGTGGTCGCCTGACGGTAAAAAGATACTTTACACCTCTTACAAAAAGGGGTATCCCTACCTCTACATGCTGAACATAAGAACGGGGCGTGAGACTGTGATATCAAAGAAGCAGGGCATAAATATCGGGGGCAGGTTCTCGCCGGACGGAGACCTCGTGGCCCTCACTATGAGCGCCAAAAAATCGCCTGAACTGTACCTTCTGGAACTGTCCACGGGGCGCTTCAGCCGCCTCACGAACAACTATTCCATAGACGTTTCGCCCACGTGGAGCCCGGACGGAAAAAAGATAGCCTTCGTCTCAGATAGAAGTGGAAATCCACATATATTTGTGTTAGAGTTGCCAACCGGAAGTACCCGGAGGCTTACCTACAAAGGCAAATACAACTCAAGCCCGGCATGGTCGCCTGACGGGAAAAAAATCGCCTTCGCCTGCTCCGAGAATACGGGCTTCCATATCTGCCTGACAGACCCGGAGGACGGCAGACCGTTACAGATAACCTACGAAGGCAACAATAAAAACCCGTCGTGGTCTCCGGACGGAAGGTTTATAGTGTTCAGCAGAACAATCGGCGACAAAACTCAACTATACATAATGCAGTCCGATGGAAGGGGCATAAGGAGTATTACCACGGGTGTAGGGGGCGAAACCACCCCTGCGTGGTCGCCTTTCCTCCACTGACGCATTAAAGCCGGTCCCCGGTCAAAAACAGAAGATAATAATTTCAAGGAGGAGATAGATGAAAAAATTTTTTAAACTCCTGCCCGTCTTTTTGATATGCCTGAGCCTTGTGGCGTGCAAGGGAAAGACCCTCGTAAAGGAAGAGACCGCCGGGCTGAAGGCCGGCGAGCAGAAGACCGAGGTTGTGCCCGAAGAGGGCGTCGAGGAAGGCGCCATAGGAGAAGAGACCATTACAGTCGGCGGCGAGAGGGGCGTGGAAGAGGCCCGGATCGGGCAGCTCTACACGGTACGCTTTGATTTCGACAAATATAATATCAGGGATGAAGACAAAGAGCTTCTAACTAATAACGCGAAATGGCTCAGGGCCAACCCCGGCGTTAATGTGCGTCTCGAAGGCAACGCCGATGAGCGCGGGGAGAACGAATACAACCTTGCCCTTGGAGAAAAAAGGGCGATGAGCGTAAAAAACTACCTGGAGAGCCTGGGGATAAATGGCCGGAGGATTTCCATCATCAGCTACGGCGAGGAAAGGCCCGCCGACCCCGGACACAACGAAGAGGCCTGGGCAAAGAACAGGCGTGTCGATTTTAAAAAGATGAAATAGAGTTAATGCCATGAAAAGTCATCAAAAACTTATTTACCTCATCCTATTAGCCCCGCTGGCACTCTTCTTTACAGGGTGCGGGGCGGGCTTTCCCATTATGACGGCCGAGCAGGAAGAGCTTGTTCAGAATGTAGACAGGCTCGTGAAGGAGAACAAGGAGCTCAAAAACAGGGTCTCCATGCTCGAAGGCGGAGGGACATCCGGGGCCGGCTCCGGGGGTATCAGGACTACTGTGGCCGACGCCACAAACGCCGTTGAGGAGATGCGCCGTGAGCTATCCTTTATACGCGGGACCCTTGAGGACGGAGAGAACGAGAGGGCCCAGCTGGACTCGGACCTTAAGGCCACGAACGACTCCTTAAAAAGACTCGAAGAGAGGCTCGCCTCTTTAGAGGAAGCAGAAGGCCGGGCCGGAGTGGGCGGGGCGGATGCGCCGGGCAGGGCCGAGTTAAAAAACGCGATAACGGCGAATCAGGAAAAGATCGCCGCCCTCGAGGCGGCGTTGGCGTCCATGGGAAAAACCGTAGAGGCGCAGGCACCTAAGCCGGTGCCGGCGCGCCAGGGGCCGGAAGAGATGTATTTCAGCGGTTACCGTCTGCTAAAGGAGATGGAGACGGACAAGGCGGCCGACCTCTTCAAGGACTTCCTCCAGATATATCCCAAACACAAACTGGCCGACCACGCGCGCTACTGGCTCGGCGAGATTTACTACTCCAAGGGTGACTGGGAGAGGGCCATACTCGAGTTCGACAGGGTCATAAAAGAGTATCCCAAGGGTGACAAGGTCCCGGCGGCCACGTTAAAGGAAGGTTTTTCTTTCCTGAAACTCGGAGCGCCGAAAGAGGCCCGTCTTCTCCTGCAGAGGGTCATTGACAAATACCCCGAGAGCCTGGAAGCTTCGATTGCGAAAACGCGTCTCGAGGAAATAAAAGGAGAATAAGAGAAGACCGCCGTATTAAATGAAACCCCGCCCAGTCTTCTCCATACGTTGGGCGGGGTTTTGTATTTTTTTAACAATAGACCCTCCATTGTGAATAACACCTATCTGCGCCCCCGGTGGGTCTGAAAGGATATTTTGCCCCCCCTCAGCCCCCTGCTGCGCCGAACCCCTGTTGAGTAAAAAATAGTCCCTAAGGCCGCCTAATTGGATATAATATTATTACTGAGCTATAATATCCCTGAAGATGAATCCTGGAGATAATGAAGAAAAAAGTTTCCATAACCAGATGCGCCCGATACGAAGATGAGGCCGTTTACGAAGGGGTAAAAGAGGCCGTCGGGGTCATCGGCGGCATGGGCCGCTTCGTTAAGGCGGGAGAAAGGATCCTCCTTAAACCCAACCTCCTTGCCGCCAAACCTCCCGAGGCGGCGGTGACGACGCACCCCTGTCTGGTCCGCGCTGTTATAAGGCTTGTTCGCGAAGCGGGGGCAACGCCTGTTGTGGGGGACAGCCCCGCGCTCGGAGGCGCCAGGAAGGTAGCCGGGAGGTGCGGCATACTCGAAGTATGCGAGTCTGAAGGCGTTGAGCTCATAGAACTTACAAACCCGGTAATGGTGGAAAACCCCGGCGGACACACATTCAAGCGCCTTGAGGTGGCCGAATCGGTCCTCGACGTCGACGGCGTAATCAACATACCCAAACTCAAGACCCACGCCCAGATGCTCCTCACCCTGGGAGTTAAAAATATCTTCGGCTGCGTGCCTGGAAAACTCAAACCACAATGGCATTTGAGCGCCGGCGTGGATAATTCTTATTTCGCCGGCATAATACTCGAACTGTATATGCTTATAAACCCGCGGCTCACCGTTATGGACGCGGTGGTGGGCATGGAGGGAAACGGTCCCGGCAGCGGCGCGCCGAGGCACATCGGCCTCATATTCGCCGCAGAGGACGCCGTAGCCATGGACACCGTTATTTCAAGGGTCCTGGGTGTGAACGCAGAGGACATTCCCATACAAAAGGCGGCGGCTTTGAGGGGGCTGGCGGGGGCGCGTCTTCAAGATATCGAGATACTCGGCGAGGCCATTAAAGACGTCCTCGTTGAAGGTTTTGTCCTTCCTCCCATCATGCACACGAACTTCGCCGCCCGGCTTCCTTACTTTATCGATAAAAGGGTGAGAAGGGCCCTGACTTCGAGACCCCATGTAACGAACTCCGACTGCACTCTCTGCAACGTATGCGTCGACGTATGTCCTGCCGAGGTTATGGAGAATAAAGACCGGATCCGTATCGACTACGACAACTGCATCAGGTGTTACTGCTGTCAGGAGATGTGCCCGCACGGCGCGATTACCTCGAAGGAGGGCTGGCTAAAAAGGATACTCCCCGGCATGTAAACCCCTGTCTGTGTCCCCCGTCCTTGCAAAGAAAACGCTTATAAATTATAATTAAATCATAAACATCCGGCGCGGAGATAGCCATAGCCGGAGTTTTCAAAGAGCCTCCCCGATGTGAGATGGCCCCTGCGGTCTTTTCACAGTCATAAAGCTTTTTTTACCGGTCTTAGTATTTTTAGAACGCCGCACCGAAAGACCCTGGGAGTAATTCTTGAAAGGTAATAAACCGAGAAAAAGGCCGTTATTCAAGGCGCTTATGCTCCTGCTGGGCGCCGTGGCGGCAGGCGTGGCGGTCTATCTCTTCCTTGTCCCCATAGACCTTTCCGGCTACCGGGACAATATCGCCAAAAGGATAGAGGATTTTACCGGAACGAGCATGGTCTCGGAGTCCATTACGCTCCGTGTACTTCCCGTACCCTACATAGAGGTGAAGGGGCTCAGGTTATTTGAAGAGGATAGGGAAGTCCTGAGTGCCGGCGATATGAGATTCAAGGTCTCGCCGCTACCGCTGTTTCTTAAAAAGGTCGTCTTGAAAAAAGTACGGCTCACGGACTGGACCCTGACGGCCGAAAGGGACAAAGGGGGCGGAATAAAAGTCTACAATATCTATGAACGCATTATAAGACGCAAACATGTGGTCACCGTAAGTTCTCTGGAGATGGCGGAGGGCAGGATATCGGCCCGAGACCTTGCCGGCGGGCGGGACGTGAGCTTCGATATCACCGTTGACAGGGCTGAGCTCCGCAGGACAGGGCGCGGAGTTAAATTCATGGTAAACGCCGGGGTCGGCCCTGAGGCGAGACTGTTTTTAAACGGCACGGGCGGAAAAGTCGATGACAGGACCGTGATAAAAGGAACGGCGTCTTTAACGGACTTTGGGATCGGTTGGCTCAACGAGTACATACAAACAGAGGGGCTTAAAATAAAGGGGCGGGTCTCCACAAAGATTTCGTACAGTTCAGGCGCCGGCCACCTCCTCTCCGGCCTCTTCAACTATAAGGACCTTCACGTGGACTGGCCCGTCAGGTTCAAGAAACCTATCCTTTCCAGCTCCGGGTCCTCCACTATAAGACTCGCCTCCATGGGAAAAACCCTGCAGCTGAGCATGGGCAAGTTTAATTCCGAGTTTGAGGAATTCGATATCAAGGGGCGGGCAGGTGTTACAGTGCCCCTTGAGGACAAAGACAAAACCACCGTCGAGCTCGCCGTAAGCTCGACCCCCATGGCCGTTAAGAAAGCCAGAGAGTTTATGCCGGCCGGGGTCTTCAGCCAAAAGACGGCCCGTACGATAAAGGGCTTCAAGACCTACGACGGAAACATTACCATAGACGAATTCACATTAAAGGCGGGGCTCAAGGAAATACTCGAGAGGACCATATTCAAAAAGCCGGGATTCATCGCGCTCAAGGTGGGCCTCGACGGGTTGAACTTCAGATACCCCGGCGTAAAGGGGCGATTCTCCAGGATCACCGGGGGCGTCATCTTGAAGGACGCGACGCTACTCTTCGAAGATATCACGGGAAGGTACAATTCCGGCGAGGTAATAAATTTTAACGGGGCGCTGACGGACATATACACTACGCCGGAATATAAGATTGCCATGAAGCTTAACCTTGAGGCCGGAGAAACCCTGAGGATAGTAAAAGGACTTTACAAGATCAAATCCGGCGCCACGAGAAAAAAACTCGACATGACCGACACACAGGGGATTACACGAATAGCCATAGGCCTCAATGGAGACCTTCACGGCAGAAGACCGACGGTCTATTCCGGGACAATGAAATTCACGGGGCTCAAGCTCCGCTATCCCGACGTGCCCGTCTTCTTTGATTCGGCCACCGGAGAGATAACCTTTGACAACAATTCAATAGGGTTCAAAAAAATCTTTATCCGTGACGCGGCGAATTCCACGTACAAATTAACGGGGCGGATAAAGGACTACAAAGACAAACGTCCCTTCATAGACCTCAAGGTCGGCGGCGGGCTCAAAAGGGGCACGCTCCTTCCCTTTATCGAAGGGACCTCACTGGAGCATGTTGTTTTTGAAGACGGCTTCTCTTACACCATGCTGATAAAGGGGAAGTCGAGCAACCTGCTCTTTACGCCTTCCATAGACCTCACGGCGACTTCAGTGAGGTACAAGAAACTCGTCAAGAAACCCAGGGACTTCCCCGTTACCTTAAACGGGAAGGTAATGTTAAAAAACAGCGGCTTCGATATTGAAAAGGCTGTCTTAAAGGTAGGTACTTCAGATATCCACTCAAGCGGCCACTTTGGTAACGACCTCAAATCCTACCGGTTTACGCTGGAATCCAAGGTCATAAAACTGTCTGACATAGGCAGCCTCACTCCCTTTTTAAAAAGGGACGCCAGCAACGCCGGGCTCCTGACCGTCGATATGATGGTATACAAAGATAAGGGGGCTCAAAAACCGGGGTACAGGGGCTGGCTCAGACTGAAAAAAGGCATCCTTACCCCCTTCTTCGCGGCGTCCCCTTTTAAGGATATTGTTTTCAGCGCGAAATTCAGGGGCGACTCCGCCGATGTCAACCTTGCAAGACTCAAAGCGGGGAAAAGTGAAATAAAGGGCGCCGCGCATTTCACCTCGATATCCGGCAGGGTCATGGACTTTGAAGTGGATTCACGGGCCCTTTATCTCGAAGATTTCTGGGAGAAAAAAACAGCGCCCTTCAAGGACTGGGTAAAGGAAATCATGGAACTTGATTTCATGAAGGGGAAGGAAGTCCCGGAAAAATCCGCGCCTGTGAAAAGACCGTTGACGGGTAACGGCACAGTCAGGATAGCCGGGGGCAGCGCCTTCGGCCAGCCCTTCAAGGACTTTTCCATGAAGGTGGACTTAGGTGAAAAAGCCGTGCATATGAAGCCCGTCTCTCTCATAACAAACGGAGGAACCGTGGGTGCGGAGAGTACCTTTTACAGGAGCCCTGATTCGGATATCTTATACGACGTAAAGGCCGATATTTCCGGGGTCCGGCTAAAGACATTTTTGTCGAGCCTCGGCGTAAAAGACGCAGTAATCAGCGGCACCCTCAACGGTAAGATATTCCTTGCCTGCAAACGCAATGCGAAACCCCTGGCAAGAGGGGTAGACGGAGAGGTCCATCTCCAGGCCGAAAGGGGCAAGCTGTGGAAATTTCTCTTTCTGGGCAAAGTCTTTTCCGTCGTGAATATAATATCCCTGGACGAACTCTTTAAAAAGGGCCTTCCCTACAGGATGATATCAGGGGACTTCAAGGTGGAAAAAGGCGTCATAACAACGAACAACCTCTTCTTTGACAGCGACTCCGTCAGGATGTCCTCCGCCGGCAACCTGGACACGGCTGAACGGACTATAGACGTTGTCCTCGTACTGCATCCCTTTGTGACGATAGACAAGATAATAACGAGCATTCCCGTCGCGGGATGGATAATAGGCGGGAAAGACAAGAGCGCCGTGAACGTATATTACAGTATCAAGGGCCCGGTCAAGGACCCGTCCGTGAAGCCGGCCCCGGTAAAAAGCATTCAGGAAGCGGTGCTGGGCAAACTCCAGAGGCTTCTGGAGGCCCCCTTTAAGATGATAAAAGAGGGTTCTGAAGTGATTATGCAAAACGGAGAAAAGAAGGCCGGCCCGGACAATACCATCGAAGGAGAGGAGGGTAATGGAAAAAGCGACGGCGGGGTTCTGGAACAAAATAAAGGCCCGGTGGTACCGTAAGGGGCTCGAGTACTCCAACTTCGCATCCACGGCGCTGCCGGTGATTCTTACACGCGCGCCCGGCGCGGATTCTTTTCTCGACGTGGGCTCGGGGTGCGGAACCCTCGCGATACCGCTGGCGAAGAAAGGCAAGAGGGTGACGGCCCTCGACCCGTCTCCCGCCATGATAGAGATACTCAAGGAGGATATAAAAAAAGAGGGGCTGAAGAATATCAAGCCCGTACTCGCCGCGTGGGGGGACGTACCGGTTGAGCCCCACGACGCGGTCATATGCGCCAATGTGCCGGCGCTCCTGAAAGAGTCTACGGGGTTCCTGGAGGACGCCGTGGTGACAGCAAAAAAGGCCGTATTCCTCATAGAGAGCGCGGGGCCGTATTCGGACAAATTTTTTTATAAAGAACTCTACCCCCTCATATTCGGCAGGCCCTTCGGGCAGAGGATCGATTATCTGAAGACCTACAACGAGCTCCACGCCATGGGGGTCTTCGCCAATGTTGAGATAATCGAGTACGACTTCGACCAGCCCTTTGACTCCCTGGAAGAGGCCCTCATCTTCTGGAAAGAATACATGGGCATAGTCACCGAAGAGCACGACGCGGACCTCGGGGCCTTCCTTGAAAAGAGGCTTGTGAGGAAGGGGGAGGTCCTCCTCGCGAAATTTCACAAGAAGGCCGCCGTTATATGGTGGAGGACGGACAAATAATACCCGGCAGTGGTAAAAAGACTCAGAGAAGGTCTCTTATGTTTATGGCGGGTTTCTTCAGATTTTTATGAGCGCAGATGGATTTACAGAAGCGTTGAGTTAAAAAGGGCGGGTTAAAAATTGTGGCTGCTCTTCATAAGGAGGCTCACTCCGAGGTAGGTGAAGATGACCACGAAAAAACCCCCCACAGTTGCGATACTGAGCCCCCTGCCCCTCCAGTCCTTTACGTAATAGGCGTGCATCGCACCGGCGTAATAGAACCACACTATAAAACTCCATATGGTCTTGGGCTCCCAGAGCCAGTACGTGCCCCAGGCGAGGTACGCCCAGAGCGCCCCTGAGAACATGGCGGCCGAGAAGAGGCAAAAACCCCACAGTACGCTCCTTCCGGCGATATCCTGATACCTCTTTACTTCAGTGCCGTTTTTTCCCCCCGACTCGTAAAAGAGATATAGCGCCGCCCCTGAAAAGGCGAGCGTAAAGAGTGCGTATGCCGCGAAGGAGAGCGTCACGTGCGCCTCAAACCAGTAAGTACGGAGGATGAGCGAGAGGGGGCCGCCGGGCTTTTCGTTTACAATGGCGAAGAGAAGCGCCAGGATTGCCACGGGCATTGTAACCACCTCGGCCTTCCGCTCTGAGTACTTGAGCATCACAATCACGGTCACAAGTACGGTCGTCCAGCTGTAAAAGAGAAGCGTCTCGAACATGCTTGCCATGGGGGCATGTCCCGTTGCGGTTATCCTCAGTATAAGGGCGGTGGTGTGCGATAAAAGGCCGAGGAGAACGAGGGCCTTTGAAGTCGGCTCAAGAGCCCTTACACTCTTAAAGTGGAAGGCAAGGACGGCAATAAAACCGGAGAGATAAAAGAGAGCCGAGGCGTATAAAAAGGCTTTCATGAATTTTTAATTCCAGACATTTTTTACGGCGGCCCGCTCGGGGCGGCCCTCAGGCGTTCTATCGCCCCCGCCCCTCTTCCCAGATGTATGCGTGCAGCTGCAGTTGCAACCTGACCCTTAACACGTCCTTAAGTATCCAGTCCGCCAACTCGCCGGGAGCGAGGCCGGGCCTTACCGGCGCGAAGAGCACCTTATCGGTCCTGTCCTCTATGAGTTCAGCGAGGCATCTTTTCGCGAACTCATAGTCCGTCCTGTCGGCGATTACGAATTTTATCTCGTCGAGGGGCGTTATGGATGAGAGGTTTTCGACCTTGAATGAGCCGGAGTGCCCGCTCGAAGGGCATTTGATGTCGACTATCTTTATAACCCTCGCGTCGAGGCCCTTCATATCAACGCTGCCGTTCGTCTCGATGAGCACCGTATAGCCCCTGTCAAGCAGCCTCACGGCGAGCCCCCCTGACTCCTCCTGAAGGAGCGGCTCTCCGCCCGTTATCTCGACAAGCCGGCAATTAAAACGTTCCACCTCGCCGACTATCCCGTCGACGGTCATATCTTCGGCCCCCTCGCCGGCCCTGGCATAAGAGGTATCGCACCAGTCGCAGCTCAGGTTGCATCCGGCGAGCCTTACAAAGGCGCAGGGGAGTCCGGCGTATGTGGACTCTCCCTGGATGCTCAAAAATATCTCACTTACAAGCATTTACCTGAAATTTTGTACCCGGCTATGAAAAGGGCGCATAAAAAAGACGTTATGCGGCGGCTCTACCGCCCCGCCTTGAGGAAGGCCGTGCTCTTCATCCGGGTAGTAGCAGCCTACTTTTTCTTATTATCGTTATTGTTATCGTTATTCTTGTTTTCCGCGCCCTTTTGCTTTTTCGCCGCCGGGGGTCTTCCAAAGGCCTTGTACTTCTTTGCGAGGTCCCTCAACGTGTCCCCGGCGAGGCGGTTTATGGTGCCCTCGGGGAAGACCCCGTCGGCCCCCCTCTCGCCGGCTCTAACGCCCGTGAGTATCTCAATCCCCTCATCGACCATATCTATGGGGTAGATGGCGAACTTGCCCCCGGCCACGGCTTCGCGCACCTCTCTTTTCAACATAAGGTTCTTTACGTTCCGCCCCGGTATAATCACACCCTGACGGCCTGTCAGCCCCTTTGCCGTGCATACATCGAAAAAGCCCTCTATCTTTTCGTTCACCCCCCCTATGGGCTGGACCTCTCCGAACTGGTTCATGGACCCCGTGACGGCAAAGCTCTGGTCTATGGGCTTTCCCGAAAGGCTTGAAAGGAGGGAGTATACCTCTGTGCAGGTGGCGCTGTCGCCCTCTATCTCGTCGTAGAGCTGCTCGAAACAGATGGAGGCTGAAAGGGTCATGGGGAAATCCCTTGCGAACCTCTCTCCGAGAAAACTCTTGAGTATCATGAGGGCCTTGTTATGTATCTTGCCGCTCATCTTGACCTCGCGTTCGAGGTTCACAACACCGGCGTCCCCCATAAAGGTCCTGGCCGTGACCCTCGAAGGCTTGCCGAATGCGTAGTCGCCGAGGCTAAGGACGGCCAGGCCGTTAATCTGGCCCACCACGGCCCCCTCGGTATCCACCATTATGGTATCCTCTGTAATGTATTCCCTCAGCCTGTCCTCAACCTTGGAGTGCCTGTATCTCTTCTCATCAAGCGCCTTTTCCACGTGGCCGGCGGTAACGGTGGAGCTCCCCTCAACCGACGCCCAGTAACCGGCCTCCTCCACAAGGGTCTGTATGTCGTTGAACCTCGCGGATAGTTTTTCCTTCTCTCCTGCGAGCCTGGCGCCGAACTCGACGACACCCGCCACGCCTGTGGCGTCAAAGGGCAGGAGCCCCTGCTTCGTACAGCATGTGCCCACGAAGTGGGCGTACTTCTCCATGCTCTTTTCGTCCCTCGCCATGATAACCTCAAAATCGGCCTTGACCTTGAAGAGCTTCCTGTATTCCCTGTCGATGTTATAGAGAAGATAATAGATAAAGGGGTCTCCGATGATGACGAGTTTTATATCCACGGGGATAGCCGAGGGTTTAAGGGTGGTCGATGAAACAAGCCTGTACTGCTCCCAGACGTCCTCTATCTTCACCTCCCCGGTCTTTATCATCCTCTTAAGGGAATCGTATACAAAGATATTCCTCAAGATGTCCAGGGCGTTTACGATGAGGTAACCGCCGTTGGCCCTGTGGATGGAGCCGCTCTTTATCATGGTAAAATCGGTGGAGGCGACGCCTAACTGCACCCTGTACTCAATCCTGCCGAAGATATTGTAATATGTCGGGTTCGATTCAAAGACCACAGGGGCCCCTCCCGTATCCTTGTTGTTTACAAGCAGGTTCACCCTGTAACGTTCGTAGGCGGGCCCCTGGCGCTGAAGACTCAGCGCCCCAAGGGCTATGGGCATCTGCTCCTTGGGTTTAAAGTCCTCTATGTTCGCGAATATATCCTCTTTAACCATGTTTATGAAGGCCACCACCTTGCTAAACTCCTTGAACTCTTCAAGGAGCTCCATTATAACGGGATTGACCACATACTGGACCATCTCCCTGTCGAGGTTCGCGATCCTTACCCTCGTCTCTTTCTCGATCCTGCGCGCCTCCCTTATGGCCTCGGAGAGTTTGTCCTGAAGTATCTTAAGGTCTTCATCTATGACGGACTTTTTTTCCAGGGGGAGTTTTTCGTACTCCTGCTGGCTAAGGGGTTTGCCGTCTTTGGCGGGCACAACGGCAAGGCCGCTTACGGTCTTTCTCACCATGAAATCCTTTTCAGCGGCCAGCTTTTCGAGCCTGGAAAAGACCGCCTTGGTCCTCTCCTGCTGGCCGTCGAGGATTTCGTCGCGGTGCGTCTCGTAGTCCTTGCTCTCAAAGACCTTGGGGATATCCCTTCTCAAGGTCTCTATGAGCTCCTCCATCTCCTTTACGAAAAGGCACCCCTTGCCGGGAGGGAGGTTGATGGCCGTGGGGGCGTCGGGCTCGGTAAAATTGAATACATAGCACCAGTCGTCGGGTACGGACTCTTTCGCGGCCTTCTCCTTTATGAAATTCATGACAGTGGTGTGTTTCCCCGTGCCTGTCTCGCCGAGGACAAAGATATTGTAGTTCGTGTTCCTTATGCCGAGACCGAAGTCTATCGCCTTAAGCGCCCTCTCCTGGCCTATTATCTCCCTTAGCGACGGGAGTTCTGCGGTGGTCTTAAAGGAAAACGCAGAGGGGTCGCAACTTAATATCAGCTCTTCAGGCCTTAAAGGTTCAATCTTCGCCATGATACCCCCTTAAAGGATTTGCAGGTCTTGTGACGCACGCATTAATGTATATGGGTCTTTTCACGATGGGCGAGGCTTTCGAGCACAACGTCACGGTCGCAGCCGAGGCACTCCGCCTGTAAGGTAGTATAAAAGATATGGTACTTATGGGCAAGCATTTCATTCGACTCTTTGAATATCTCACCCATCCTCCGCCTCTCGGGCGGGGTTATGTCAATATGGGCGCTCAGGGCGTAGACGTTATGGCATATGCTCCATACATGGAGCCTGTGCACGTTCGACACCCCTTTAATTGAGTTCAAATCTCTCACCACGTCTTTTATATCTATATCCTTGGGAACGCCCTCAAGGAGGATATGCGAGGAATCTCTCAATATCTGAAAAACGCCGTAAAAGATTATGCCGCCTATCACGAAGCTTATTATGGGGTCGACGACATACCATCGAGTGAAATATATGATTATCGCCGCGGCGATGACGCCCACCGAGGCGACGGCGTCTCCGAGGACATGGAGGAAGGCGCTTCTAATATTCAGGTCGCTCGCGGCGAAGTGCCTGAGCCTCAGGGCCACCACCAGATTCACCACGAGTCCCACGAAGGCTACTGCGAGGGTCCCCACGCTATCGACGGGCTGGGGGTTTATGACCCTCCCATAGGCCCTGTAAAAGATAAAGAGCGTTATAAGGAGGAGCGTAAAACTGTTTATGAAGGATACGAAGACCTCGACCCTGTGAAGACCGAAGGTCCTCTTCTCGCTGGGCGGGAGCCCGGATATGTAGAGGGCGAAGAGGCTTAAGAGAAGGGCGAAGGCGTCCATGAAGACGTGCAGGGCGTCTGACATGAGGGCAAGGCTGTTCGTTATATAACCGCCGCCGAGTTCGGCCGCGAAAATAGCGCCGGTGAGCGCTACGGAAAAGAGCAACCTCTTTTTAAGAACGCTGTCTGAGTTCTCATGCGCCTTTTTATTGTCTCTTTCAACGGTAGACATAACAAGATAGAACCTCAGGGTATAATCCAGATACTCTCTTTTTTCAATAATACCCCGACAGACTCTCCGGTGGCAAGGGCTAAATCCCTCATCACAAAGTTGGGCAGCTCTATCTTTAAGAGCGCCGGGCCTGTCTTTAGAAACAGTATATGGGTAGTGCCCCTGCCCGTTGACGACACTATCTCGCCCTCTATGCGGTTTACGCGGCGGGCCCCGTCAATCCCCCTGTCCTTCCTTATTACGGGTATCTCCTCGGGCCTTATGCAGAAGTCCACCTTCTGCCCGGTCTTAAGGGCGGCCCTCCCCCGCCTTCCGGCCCTGATCTCGCCGAGGGCCGGGCTCTCGATAACGACGTCAGAGCCCTCAAACCCCTTTATAACTCCGCTGAAGATATTGCGCGCCCCCACGAACCTTGCCACGCTCCGCGTGGCGGGCCTGTAAAAGACCTCCTCGCGGCCGTCGAACTGCTCTATCCTGCCGTTATTTATAACGGCTATACTGCCTCCGAGCATAAAGGCCTCTTCGAGGTCATGGGTCACCAGTATGGTGGTTATGGGGAACCTCTCATGGATATTCAAGAGGTCGGCCCGGAGTTTTTCCCTCACCTGATAGTCGAGGGCGGAAAAGGGCTCGTCAAGGAGAAGGACCCGGGGGCCTGTAGCCAGCGTCCTCGCCAGCGCAACCCTCTGGCGCTGACCTCCGGAGAGCTGGCGGGGATATCTTTTTTCAAGGCCGTTGAGTCTCATTATATCGAGGAGGTCCGCTACGGCGCCCCTTATCCTCTCCCGGCCAAGGCCCTTTAATCCGTAGGCGATGTTGCCGGCCACGTCCATATGGGGAAAGAGGGCGTAGTCCTGAAAGAGATAACCCACCCCCCTTTTTCTTATGGGTACGTTCACTCCCGTAGAAGAATCAAAGAGCTTTTCCCCGTCTACCTCGACCACCCCCTCTTGAGGGCGCTCGAGCCCTGATATCATCTTCAGGGTAAGGGACTTGCCCGCCCCTGAAGGGCCGAAGAGGACCGTCAGCTCCTCATCGAGCCTTAAGTCCACATCGAGGTAAAACCCCCTGAAACTCTTTTTCAGCCTGAATGATAGACTCATATTCTTTTCACCGGCCTTTGGATTAAAACTTGCCCCTTGTAAAGATACCCACTCCGTAAAGGACGAGGAAGGAAAACACGGTCACTATAATGACGAGCATATTCGCCGTAAAGTCGTCGCCCATCTGCACGGCGTCGTATATCGCTATGGGCAGGGTCCGTGTTGAGCCGGGGATATTTCCCGCCACCATGAGAGTGGCGCCGAACTCTCCCGTGGCGCGCGCGAAGGCCATGACAGCGCCGGCCGCCATACCCCTCCAGGCAAGGGGGAGGGTCACGGTCCTCAGTATATCCAGCTCCGTCCTGCCGAGAAGCCTTGCGGCGTCCTCGAGTTCTCCGCTTACTTCCTCAATGGCGGCGCGCGCCGGCTTCACGAAGAGAGGCAGGGAGGAGACAAAGGCCGCAACCACCGCCCCTTTCCATGTAAAGACCACTTCTATGCCGAGATAATCCTCAAAAAACCTTCCGATAAAACTCGAATGGCCGAATACGGTGAGGAGATAATAGCCGAGCACCGTGGGGGGTATTACAAGGGGCTGCATTATAAGGACGTCAAGGACGTTCTTGCCCCGGAAATCCTTCTTCGCCAGAACGAGGGCGAGGCCGAGGCCGATCGCCGCCGTAAAGATGGTGGCCGTAAAAGAGACCTTGACTGTAAGGTAAAGCGGATAGAGGTCCATGGCAAAAAAAATTGGTGTTAAACTAACGCACCCCCGGCAAAGTAAAACCGAGACTCCTCATAACATGCCGGCCCTTTGGACCGTTGACGTACTCTATAAATTCCCTTGCCGTTTTTTTCCGCTTCGAGGCGGAAAGAACCGCCCCGGCCTGCTCTATGGGCCTGTGCGCGGCAGGGTCAATAACCGAGTATGAAATCTCCGGCGCTTCGGCGACGGAAAGGGCCACGATACCGGCCGGGACGTTTCCCGATTGTATGAACTGAAGCGTCTGCCTCACGTTTTCACCGTAAACGAGTTTATCTTTTATCTTATCCCATACCCCGGCGCTCTTCATCGCCTCCATGGCGGCCGTCCCGTAAGGGGCGTGGTCGGGGTTGGCGATAGCTATCCTCTTTATCTCCGTGCTCAAAAGGTCTTTAATCCCCTTTACCTCGATACCGGAAGATTTATTTACCGCCAATACTATCCTCCCCTCCGCATAAACCCTTATTGACCCCGGCAGTACTAATCCGCCTCTCTTGAGCTCATCAATATATTTGATATTGGCCGAAAAGAAGAGGTCGAAGGGCGCGCCCTCTTCTATCTGCCGCTTCAACATGCCCGATGAGCCGAAGGATGTCCTCACACTCACGCCTTTCTCATCTTCAAACATAAGTGCTATTCTCTTCAACGCAAAGGCGTTGGATGCGGCGGCGGCAACGGTCAGCACCTCCTTCCCGGCCCCGTGGACAGTGCTTATAGCGCTTAAGAGGATCGCAAGAGTAAAAACAATTGACAGCCTTTTAAACATACGCAACCTGCCCTTATAATTCCGCAAACGCAATCAAAAAACAAAAAAAGACCAGCCCGGAAAGGCTGGCCTGAGCCAAATTTTCTCCTTTCCAAAGTCGGGAGGCATGCCCGTTTCCAGTCATACCCTGTCGGCCTGACTCCATAGTCTTTGTTTAAAGACCTTAGGAGAATCGGCTCGGAGATATTCTCTCTATTAAATTTTAGAAAATTCTACAACACCGCGGCACTAAAGTCAACCTCGGCGGGTTAAACGTCTTTGTCTGACGGTATAAAGAAGCCGAAGGTCGCGCCCTCCCCTGGCAATACCCACACCCTCCCGCCATGGGCCTCGACAAAGGTCTTTACGATACTGAGTCCGAGGCCGGCCCCTCCCGTCTTGATGCCCTCCTCTGTCTGATAAAAGGCGTCAAAGACCCTGTCCGCGTCCTCCTTTGAAATCCCGCCTCCGTCGTCATAGACGGAAAACTCAAAGCGACTGTTTTTAACACAGCATTTGATACGCACTTCGTTCTTCGAGTGTTTTACGGCGTTACTCAGGAGGTTGTACAAAATCCTTTCGAGTTTTTCAGGATCGGCCACGAGCTCAGCTCCGTCGTCGAATGACCCCGCAAGGGGCTTATCGTTCACGAATATCTCCTTACCGGAGTTTTCAAAAGGCTCGACGGCCGCCCTGAGGACGTCGAAGGCCTGGACAACCCTTTTATCAAGGGGGAGGGCGCCGCTCTGGGCGCGGCTGAAGTTTAAGACGTCGACGGCCATATTCTCCACCCTGTGAGATGATTCGAGAATTGCACCGATCCTTTTCCGGCTCTTTTCAGGGATATTGTCCCCCACCTCGCGTATCAGACGGTCGGCGTTCAACGAAACAATGGTAAGCGGGCCTTTTATGTCATGCATTATATAATCGATATACATCATGTTTACCCTGTCAAGCTCCTTCTGTTTTGTCATGTTGAAGGCTATGCCGAGAAAATTCCTTACCTCGCCGCCCGCGTCCTTCATGGCGTTTATGGAAAGAAGGACCGGTACTTCCCGCCCGTCTTTCCTCAGGTTTATAATCTCCCCCCTCCAATAACCCTTGTCGGGGTTCAAGAGGTCCTCCCACATCTTTTCATACAGTTTTATTGTGGAGTGTTCCGACTGGAGGAGCCTCGGGTTCTTGCCGAGGACCTCGTCTTTGCTGTATCCGTAAGTGTCGAGGAAGGACTTATTGACGTCTATAATGCAGGCGTCTTTATCTGTAATCGTCACGGCGTCGTTGGAAAATTTAAAGATCCTCTGGAACTCATCGGTCAGGATGGCGGGCATCTCAGAGGACCTCTCCGTCTTCACGGTAAACATTATGGAATCAAGGGCGCCGGTGCGGTCCCTTAAAGGGTAGATGCTCACGAAGACGTCTATGACGGTCCCGTCTTTTCTCAGGACCTCTGTCTTATGTCCAACTACAGGACCGGCTTCCTTCGCCGTATCAAAAAGCGCTTTATACTCCTCGTACTTTTGTGCGGGGGCGAACATTCTTAGAGTACCGCCCATCACCTCGTCGTGAAGATACCCGAGGATGCCCGTCAGGGCGCTGGAAAAACGGATAATCCGCCCCTCCTTGTTTAGACTGAGAGTCCCCTCCTTTTCCACTTGTCACCTTTATATAAATTGTCCCTATCTAAGATGTTAAACATATTTAATATGTTACAACAAATTTAAAACCAAATAAAGATTTAAAATTCTTGAGGCCCGTCCCGATTGGAACCCTACTTCAAGACAGAGGGGAGAAAGGATTGTCCCTCGCCAAGGGGGGGGATTGCGAAGGCCTCGGCTATGGAAGCGCCGAGGTCGGCGAAGGTCTTTCTTGTGCCGAGGTTTACTCCCCCTCTTAACCCCTTGCCGTAGACGATAAGAGGGGCGTACTCGCGAGAATGGTCGGTGGACGGGGTCGTCGGGTCGCAGCCGTGGTCTCCCGTGATAATAAAAAGGTCGTCTTCCGTTAAGAGGGCTGTTATCCCGGGGATTCTTTTGTCTATATTCTTAAGGACCCCGGCGCATCCCCGGGGGTCGTTCCTGTGGCCGTAGAGCATGTCGAATTCAACGAGGTTGGTGAATATAAAGGCGGGGCCTTCTCGCGGGGATTTAACCGCCTCGACAGTCTTGTCGAGACCGTCGCTGTCGCTGGTCGTATGGAGCTCGTCGTCAATCCCCCTGTGCGCGAAGATATCGCCGATCTTACCAATGCCTGTAACATGGACACCCCTTTCCCTGACCCTCTCAAGGAGCGTTTTGGCGGGAGGCCCCATGGAAAAGTCCCTCCTCCCCGCCGTCCTCGTAAACGCGCCGGGGGGGCCGGTAAAGGGCCTCGCTATAACCCTCTCGATATTGTACTCATTCAAAAATCCCCGCGCCTCGCGGCAGACCCCGTAGAGTTCCTTTAGGGGCACAATATCCTCATGGGCCGCTATCTGGAATACGCTGTCCGCCGATGTGTATATGATGAGCCTATGAGACTCAATATGAACTTTACCGAACCTTTCTATTATCTCCGTGCCCGAGGCGGGTTTCGCCCAGAGGGCGCCGTAGCCCGTCAGGGCGGAAAACTTTTCGAGCATTTCAGGAGGAAAACCGTCGGGAAAGGTGGCGAAAGGCTTTTTGAGTATTACTCCCGCCATCTCCCAGTGGCCCGTTGACGTGTCCTTACCCGGCGACGCCTCCGCCATCCTGCCGTATGAGGCTATGGGTGAACAGGGCTTTTCTATAAGGTCAACACCCTCGATACAGCCGAGCCCCATGGATGAAAGGTTTTCAAGCGCGAGCCCTCCCACGGCCCTCGCGGTGTTGTCGAGGGTGTCGCTCCCGGAGTCTCCGTACCTGGCGGCGTCAGGGAGCTCACCCGCGCCGAGCCCGTCAATGACGACGACTACAACTCTTTTAAAGAAAGGTTTTTTCATGACCCCTATATTGACCCGTATATTGCAATAGTGTTCCGCTTTAAAACCGTTCAATCTTTTTCACAAGGCCCGTTACCTTCCGAACCATGAGGTCGAAGAGCCTCAGCCCCTTTTCAGCAGTAGCCTTTGAGGGGTCCCCCCATACGGCGCCGGGCCAGTATTTCATCTTGTCACGCGCCACAATCGGCTTTGGCAGGCCCGGGTATTCCTCCTTCGACCTGCCCTTTACGAGTTCGGGGGCGAGGTAAAGTACGGCAGAGGTCTCCATCTCTCCGGCGTGGGAGTCGTTCTCAGTCTCGGCTATAAGGTTCGCCTCGGGGCCGAGCACCTCGTAGATTGAAAGGGCGGCGATGACTGCGCCCTTTAATTCAACGGTAAGGGCCTCGGCCGCCTCCTTCATGGCGGAGACGTGGAGGCTCCCGCCGTGGCCCGAGATGAGAATGAATCTCTTAAACCCCTTACCTGAGGCGTCCCTTACTATATCCTTGGTCAACATCCTCAGGGTGGCGGGAGTTACGCCGATTGTCCCGGGGTGCCGGCCCGTTGAGGTGCATACCCCGTAATAGACGGGCGGGGCCACAAAGAGCGGGGTCTCTTCAGAGACCTTCTTAAGGACCTCCCTTATAACAAGGGTATCGGTATTCAACGGGAGATGCTCACCGTGGGCCTCAACGGTACCGTAAGGCACGGCGAGCGTCCTGGTCTTCCTCATACCCCTCTTGAATTCCTTCATTGTCATCTCTTCGAGTATCATCTCAAACCCCTCCCTCTTTCTTTTTCTTCGGCTTCTTCGGCGGCTAAAGGGCGCGGCAAAGGATATCGTCAAAAATCTTTCAAGATTTTTTCAGAGTCGGCCCTTTCCCGAAGCTCAAGCGCAAAAAATCATTTCCTTGAAAAAAAGTATCCGTACATAAAGGCCCCGAAAAACCCGCCCATACCGTTCACGAGGGCGTCCATAACCTCACCGCTCCTTTCGGGGATAAAATGCTGAACAAACTCGATAAATACGCCGTACAGGAATGATATTGTAAAGGCTGCAGCTATTACCTTTTTTCCCGACCCTCTCACGCCAGTGTATCGTGAACCCCTTACAAGGGCCCTTGCCCACAAAAACCCCATCAAGGCGTAAAGAATAAAATGTGCCGCCTTGTCCGCCTGCCAGAAGAGTTCCACGGCCTCCGGGGACTTTCTTACAGAGAGGATAAATATAAGGGCCATGTAAAGGACGGCCGCGACATAGCCCTGCTTTAACATGGGATTTTCTGAAGTCCTGTTAAGGTTCCTCATTAACGCTCTCCATGTTTTTCCTAAAAATACGCCTGAAGCCTTAACGCGTAGATAAATTGGTCGGCCGCCGCCCTGTCGCCTCCGGGGTTCATGACGTACTGAAGGTCAGGCGTTACATGAAAGCCTCTTCCTTCAAGAGCGCCCATCAGCGAAAAGTTATAAAAGACTTCGAGGTAATGCTCGTCGCCAGGGTTGAAGCCCGATGGGGCGGCCCGCTTAAAATCCTCACCGATAAAACTCAAGCCGTAGCCGAGCCCCATCACGTCATCGGGACGGCCCATAAAACCGCCGCGCGCGTTAAGCCCGCCTCCCACAAACCCCTTGAACTGAGCCACCTTCTCCCTCTGAAGGCCCCAGCGGAGCCAGAACCCCAATGTTTCGGTTATGGACTGGTCGACGCTCATACCTGCGCCTTTGTTCTCCGCCCTTAAAAGACCCGGGTCGGTGGGGTCGGCGAGGTCTGCCTGCGATGAATCGGGCCTCTCTTTTCTGAGCCAGTAATAGAGCCTGTAATTGCCCTCTCTTCCTAAGAATTCCCGATGAAGGCCTATCTCAGCCATGAGAAAAGGGCTGTCAAAGGCGCCTTTGTAGTCGCCGTCGCCCTCAAAGGCCCCGATGGTCACGTCTACGGCCACGGAAGGCGACCATGTGAGCCTCACACCTGGAGAATAAAAATCCTCGGAGCCGCCGAACTCAACGGCCGGGTTGTTTACAAAGGCGTTGGCCATAAACCGGCCCCTCTCATCATTGGCGAACTCGTTGGTGTCGAAGTATTCAGTTATATCGAGCTGGCCCAGGGAGACCGTTAAAGCGCCGTCAAAAAAAACGTGCTCGTAATATACCTGCGTTACATGGACGTTTGTGTCGTTAAAGGCCTCTATGTCGCCGTTTGGCCCCGTGGTGTTGCCGTTGGGCGCGGTAGCAAACCCGACCCCCTCAAGGCCCGCACCCCTCTGGAAGTCCAGTACAAGAACGGCGCGGCCGGCCTTTCCAACGGGCCCCTCAAGGGCCATGTCGGCGGATATGGCCGCCTCGGCCTTCTTTTTGTCCTCCACGTTCATAACGCCCTGCACCGTAAAGGTAAACCCGCCTGAAATCCTTAGCCCGTAAAGGCTGTGCACAGGGTGGAGCCTGTGTCCCGGTTCACCCTTGACCTCCACCGCCTCGAGCCTCTCCTCGAGCCTTTCGACCCTTTCCCTTAAGCTCTTATCCTCTTCAACTTCGTTCAGGGCGGCGGATTCATCGGCAGAGGAAACGCTGGAGATAAAAAAGGGCGCAACAAAAATGAGAATTAAACAAAAAAATTTCTTCATAGGCTTGTCACTCGACCTCCTTATAAGAAAACTCAGTCGTGCTCATCGTGCCTCGAAAAAGGGCCGTGGCTGTGGATATGAGTTATGGCCCCGTGCCTGTGGGCGTGTTCGTGTATCAGGTTGGCCCGTAGAAGCAGGGCCTTGTCTTTAAGGACCTGCTCGGCCGGGCCGTCAGCCGAGAGCCTGTGCGATTCGTCGAGGACCACCACCCTCTCGGAAATGTCCTCGGCAAAACTCAAGTCGTGCGTGGCTATTATAAAGGTCTTTTTTATCCGCTTGAGTTCACCGAGGAGTTCAAGGAGCCAGACCTGCGTCCTCGGGTCAAGGGCCGCCGTCGGCTCGTCAAGGAGAAGCACATCGGGGTTCAGGGACAATACGGAAGCGATGGCGACCTTTTTCTTCTCGCCTCCGCTCAATCGGAACGGGGCCCTTTGCTTGAGGGGCGCAATCCCCAGCATTTCAAGGACGTCGCCGACCCTCTTTTTGACCTCACCGGTGGAGAGCCCGGTCTGCAGGGGGCCGAAGGCCACTTCGTCATAGACGGTGGGACTGAAGAGCTGGACGTCGGGCTCGGAAAAGACGAAACCGACGCTTAAGCGGAAAGGCCTTTTAATGGCCCCCTCCGTCAAAAGCCCGCCCCGGAACCTGACGCTCCCCGAAGCGGGGAAAATCAGTCCGTTCAGTATCTTAAGGAGCGTTGATTTGCCGGTGCCGTTGGCGCCGAGCACGGCGAGGCTCTCCCCGCGCCTTACAATAAAACTTATATCATCGAGGGCCGGGACGCCGCCATAAGAGAAGCCGACCCCCTCGACCCTGTATATTTCTTCTTCCATGACCCTGTCCGCGAGTTTGATTTTTCCCTTACACCATTAAAGAGATAAGGAATAGAAAGGTTACAGCGCCTATCCAGAGATAATCCCGGCCCCTCATCACCGAGCCGCCGAGCACCCTGAGCCTGCCTCCAAAACCCCTTGACACCATGGCCATATTAAGCTCTTCGGCGGCCGCAAGGGATTTTTTGAGGAATAACGCTACACGGGAGGCGAACCAGCCCCCATGGTCTTTGAGCCTTGACGCGTCTATTGTTCTGGACCTTCGCGCCATGGACGTATCCTCGGCCGTCCTCAAGAGTATGAAGATGTGCCTGAAAGTCATAAAGAGTGTGGTTACGAATACGGCCGGTACGGGTAACCTCCTGAGGCCTATAAAAAAATCGGCCTCTCGCGTGGTGAGTATGAGTAGCGCCACAAGGGAGGTCATGGTGGTGACCCTGGTGATGAAGAAGACGCCCGTCTTTAGCCCGCTCTCTGTTATGAAAAAATCAAAGCCGCCAAGGGAGAAGCCGGTAACTGCTTTGCCCGGGCTTAAGAACCTGAAGAATACAGGGATTATTATAATGAGCGTGAATATGAACGCCGGAAGGACCTTTTTGGCAATGCTCGAAAATCCCACTCCCGACAGGACGGCAAGTACGGCAAGGAGCGCCGCCGCCGTCAGGAGCGTAAAAAAATCCTCCGCGAATGAGGCGGCGGCGGTAAGGACGAGCACTCCGGCAATGCGGGCCGAGGGGTCAAGGAGCTGCAGGAACCCGCGCCTCTCAGCGCTCTCCTTCGAGTCGGAGATCCAACCCCTTAAAGAGGCGAGGGCGGAAAGGTTCTTTCTTATAAAACCTGCCTCCTTTGTAGCCGCCCCTTGCCCGCCCCTGCGGCCATCGGACTCCTTCATCCACTCCGGTATCTTCAGCGTCTTCTGCAATGCCTCTCCCAGCAATATATTCCAAGGACCAGTAGAGAACTCCCGAGGGCCGCGGAAAAGATATAAAGGACGGAGGGGCCAATGGCCCCGAGCCTCCCGGCGATGCCGGTCATAAACGAAGAGCCGTAGCCCGGCAAAATGCCCTTCCAGCCATCGGCCCTCGACATGCCCTCGGGTATGTAGCCGAAGAGCTTTAAAAACTCTTCTCCCGACCACTCTCCCCAGGGCGTGGCCGCGGCGAAAAGTCCTATGGGTACGAGAATTATAAGCGCCGTCAGGAGGAGCCACATGGGGTTTATCCTCCCCGAGCCGATTATAAGCTCCCCCTCCCTTCTGTATTTATAAATATAAAAGACCACCATAGCTGTTCCAAGGGCCTCGACGGGCCCGAAAAAGAAGAGATGGGGCAAAACCATGGCTGGGATTGTTATGGAGAGGGGAAAGGGGGCGTAAAGCGGGGCGCCGGCCTGAGTGTGGGCCACAAGGGGCTGAAGGCCGAGTTCGAGAGCCGCGGCGAATGCCGCCACATTGACGCTTATATACCCGGCGATGAGCGCCGCCGTAAACCTTCTCTTCACACCCGGCTTTCCCAGGGTCAATCCACTGTAGATGTAGTAGCCTGAAAAACTCATAAGGAAGGCCATGTTAAAGCAGTTCGCGCCGAGGGCCGTTACGCCTCCGTCGCCGAAGAGAAAGGCCTGGAGCACGAGGGCGAGGCTCAAGGCCGCCACAGCCGCCCACGGCCCGATCGCTATGGCCGCCACAGCCGCGCCGACCATGTGCCCTGATGAACCGCCCGGAACCGGGATATTGAACATCATTATGACAAAACCGAAGGCGGCGGCAAAAGCCATGAGAGGCATTTCCTTCACCTTCAACCTCTTTTCCACCTTCCTCGAAGAAATATACCAGAGGGGCGCCATGGCGCCGTAAAAGACAGAGCAGGTAGCCGGGCTCAGGTATCCGTCGGGTATATGCATCTTTAATACCCTCTCTTCAAAGGTTTTTTATGACCATGCATGAAAAGGCGCCTTTTAATCGCTGCGCCCATGGCCCTGTCCAAGTCCGCCCCTCCTGGCCGGGAGTTGAAGACCTTTTTGACTCGGGGTTTTTCATATTAATTGCGACGGACCGGGGCGTCGCCTGGCGTGCTTTTATCAGCTTCCCGTCTCTTCCGTTCCGCCACGGCTCTCTTCTTCCCTCTCGTCCACCGAGCGGCCGGCGGGGCGGTTTCTACAAATAATCTGCGAAAAGATACCCCTCAGCATATTGACCTCCCTCTGCATGAGGGCCGTCCTGCCCAGGATTTTTCTAAAATTTCTCTTGATAAGTTTTAATAGCCCCCCGCCCCCCTTGTCGCCGTATTCCAGGGCCCTCAAGGCCTCTTCCATGTGGACATACATCTTCTCCACTTCCTCCACGGGCGCGGCTTCTATTGTCTCTCCCCTAAAGGGCTCGTTCTCCGAGACGAAGAGGTGGTGGGCGAGGAGAAAGACGGCGTGGGAGAGGTTTAAAGAGGGATAACCGCCGTGAGCCGGGAGTTCCACGAGGATATTGCAGAGTTCGAGTTCTGTGTTTTTAAGCCCCTTGTCCTCCCTGCCGAAGAGGACGGCCACGCTGTTTCTCCGGGCCATATTGAGTATGCCCCCCACCGCCTCATGGAGGTTTAATACAGGGTCTCTAACCTTACCGAGCCTGCGGGTCGTAGCGGCCACAAAACCAAACCTGGAGAGCGCCTCTTTTAAGCCCTGAAAGACCCTCGCCCCGCGTATTATATCCGTAGCATTGCAGGCCATGGAAAGGCATTCATCGTTATTAAAATCACAGGGGTTTACAAGGACGAGGTCAGAGAGGCCGTTATTTTTCATCGCCCTCGCGGTGCTGCCTATATTTCCCGCCCCCCTCGGCTCCACAAGCACTATTGAGATATTTTTTAGCCTGTCCGCTATGGCCCTGTTCCCCTTGAATAAAAAATCTCTTTTGCCGGTCTCTTCATCTCTCTTTTCAAGCCCCTTATGAAAGGGTCCTTTTTAAAATCTCTCTCGCCGCCACAACCCCTGATACCGCCGCCTGGATTATCCCCCTCGTAACGCCTGCCCCGTCGCCCGCGGCAAAGAGGTTTTTTATCTCCGTCTCCATGGAACCGGCGAGCTTGAGCCTCAGGGAATAAAACTTCACCTCGATGCCGTAAAGGAGCGTCGAAGGGGAGTTTACACCCGGAGCGAAGCGGTCGAGGACTTCAAGCATTTCTATTATATCGGATACGTAACGGTATGGCAGGACGAAGGAGAGGTCTCCGGGCGTAGCGCCCTGAAGGGTCGGCCTGACCCCGCCCCTTTTTATCCTTCCCGGCGTGGAGCGCCTTCCGTGCAGCAGGTCCCCGAGCCTCTGAACGATTATGCCCTCGCCGAGGAGATTGGCGAGCCGGGCTATATAGCGGCCGTAGGCGATAGGCTCATGGAAGGGTTCGGTAAAGGTCGTTGAGACGAGTATGGCGAAGTTAGTGTTTTCAGAACCCCTTTTAGAAAAACTGTGCCCGTTCACAGTACAGAAACCGGCGTGACTTTCCTTTACGACTATACCGTAGGGGTTCATGCAGAAGGTCCTTACCTGGTCATCGAATTTTTTTGAATTATACAGGAGTTTCGCCTCATGGAGCGTGTCTGTTGCGCTTCTCAAGATGGATGCCGGCACCTCTACCCTGACGCCTATGTCCACGGGGTTAACGGTGGTGGTGAGCCCCATCTCCTCCGCCGTATCCTGAAGCCAGTGGGAACCGCTCCTGCCGGGACACAGTATTACGTAATCGGCCCCGTACTCAGCGCCGTCGGCGGTCCTCACGCCCTTTACGACGCCGCCCCCGCGAACAATCTCCTTGACCTCCGTATCGAAGAGGAGGTCCACCCCGCCCCCGAGGGCCTCCCTCATATTCTTTAAGACCTTGAAGCACCTGTCCGTGCCCATATGCCTTATGGGGAAGGTTACGAGCCTCAGGCCCGCCCTCGCCGCCGTTTCTTCTATGCCGGCCGCCGTTTTTTTATCCTGCCCCTTGAGCTCCTCCGTCGCTCCGAATTCAAGGAAGAGCCCGTCGGAATAGCCGATGAGGTCATCAAGGTCGTCATCCTCAAGGTAGTCCCTTAAAAAGCCTCCAACGTCTTTGGTCAGGTTCAATTTGCCGTCACTGAAGGCCCCGGCGCCGCCGAAACCGCTGAAGAGGTCCTTTCTCTCTCTCTTTTCAAGGTCCCTGCCCTTTTCAACGAGAAGGATTTTCAAACCCTTTCCGCCTCGCGCGAGCTCGAGGGCGGAAAAGATCCCCGCGGGGCCGGCCCCCACTATTATGCAATCATAACGCATATTTTTTTCTCCCATAAACAAAAAAATACTGGAAGATTATAACAGAATTACTTTGAGGTGGCGAATTTTTCGCCTCCTCTTTCAAAAGATAAGGAAAAGGGGGTGTCTAAAAGACACCCCCTTTGTTTTTCAGGTATGGGATGTGGAAGGTTGGTTTAAGGGTAAGATTTTATGCTCTTAAGTACGGGGCCTTTATTGCGCAGTCAAACCACGTCTGAAAAGGTCATGTCCGCGCCCTCGATAATATCCTTGAGCTTTACGAGCGCCCGCCCCTCGATCTGCCTGACCCTTTCCCTGGTAACGCCGAACCTCCTGCCTATGGTCTCAAGCGTCTCAGTGTCAACGCCGCCGAGGCCGAACCTGAGCCTCAGGATTTCCCTCTCGTTCTTTTCAAGGCGGCCCAGCCACTCCTTCACCCTGCCGTTCATCTTATTGCTGACTATGATATCAAGTGGAGAGAGCGCAGACTCGTCCTCTATCCTTTCAAGAAGCGGCTGATCGAAATCCTCGGACGGAGTAGACTCAAGCGAGCATGTCTTCTTTATTATCCTGTCAATCTTCTTGACATATCTCCCCGTGAAACCCGTCCTTGCTGATATCTCGCTTATGCCGGGCTCCCTCTCCAATTCAAGGGCGAGCTGCCTTCTCGCCTTCGTAATCCTCGCGAGGTCGTTTGTCACGTGTATGGGCAGGCGCACCGTCCTCGACTGGTTGGCTATGGCCCTGTCCACGGCCTGCCTTATCCAGTACGTAGCGTACGTGGAAAACCTGCAGCCCTTTTTGGACTTGAAACGCTCCACGGATTTTATAAGACCGATGTTGCCCTCCTCTATAAGGTCCTGCAGCGGCAGGCCCCTGTTCAGGTACCTCTTGGCGATATTTACTACGAGCCTCAGGTTGGACTCGATCATGGTTCTGCGCGCCTCGTTGTCGCCCCTTGCTATCCTCCTGGCAAGCGCCTTCTCCTCATCCGCGCTTAAGAGATTGAACTCCTTTATGCTGTTGAAGTATATGCTCACGGTGTCGGCGGCCGGCGCCTTCACGTTGGCGCCCCTGGCGCGCTTATTTTTGCCGGCCATGACCTGAGTGGCGCAGGCCCTCCTTCTCTTTATTCTCCGGACGGGGGCCAGTCCCTGAACCTTCCCGGCGGAGCGGACTTCCGACACGGGTCCTGAACCTTTCTTATTACGGGCAACTCCTCCTGTCAGCATCTTTGTACCCCCTTCCGCCTTAAAGGACTTTATGAATCCGACTTTTCAAACTCTGACTCTTTGCACTCCGGGCATTCCTTGGGCCTGCACCTCGACTCCTTGGAGTACCCGCATTTCTTGCATTTCCATGCCGCCATTTTTACTGCTCCTTATTATTAAAGAAATCTTTATTTAAAGCAAAAAGTCTGTACGCCCCTCTTCATAAAAAAGGCTTACGCCAGATGGGCGCCTGCGTACTCCTCAAGCCCCTCCTGCGTGGGCTTCATCCCGTCTTCGCCTTTATGCCAGTTCGCCGGGCAGACCTCACCGTGTTCCTCACTGAACTGTATGGCGTCAATCACCCTCAGTATCTCGTCCACGTTCCTGCCAAGCGGCAGGTCGTTTATCGTGAGGCTTCTGAGTTTGCCCTCTTTATCTATAATGAACATCCCCCGGAGCGCGATGCCCGGTTTCTCAAGAAGCACGCCGTACTTCATGCATATGCTCTTGTCGAGGTCGGATACGAGGGGGAACTTAATCTCGCCGATGCCGCCGTCTTTACGCGGCGTAGTCCGCCACTTGTAGTGAGAGAAATGGCTGTCAACGGAGATTCCCACAACCTCGGCTCCCCGGGCCTTGAACTCTTCCATCCTATCGCTCAACGCCACTATCTCCGTCGGGCAGACAAAAGTGAAATCAAGGGGATAGAAAAAGAGAACAACGTACTTACCCTTGTAATCCGACAGTTTCAACTCCTTCATCGAGCCGTCTTCCATGACAGCCTGTGCCGCGAACTCCGGCGCCTCTTTCTGAATATAAGCCTCTGACATCTTCTATTACCTCCTGAGTTTTTTTATTTGCAGTTGTTGCATATACCGTAAAAATCCACATGGTTGCCCTTTATTTCGAAATCACCCGAAACCTCCCGGGGAAGCCTCAGCACCTCTGTGTAGTCTATAAAGACGTCTTCGATCCTGCCGCAACCGGTGCACATGATGTGGTGATGAGGTTTGTAGTTTGGATCAAAGTGTTTTCTCTCAGGGTCTATCGTTATCTCAAGCAGCTCGCCGCGCTCTATAAGGGCCTGAACAGTATTGTAGACAGTGGCGAAGGATACTGTAGGGTGCTTTTTTCTAATCTCCCTGTAAATGTCATCGGCGGTGGGATGGTCCGTGTTGCCGTCGAGGTAGTGAAGTATGGCGAGCCTCTGCGGCGTCAGCTTGAAACCCTTTCCCCTGTATCTTTCTATTATCTTTTCCATCTTGAACTTTTCAAAAAAGGTTTTGTTTTCAATGATTATTAACTTGGAATGGTTCTATTATAGTAAAGATTCCAGGTTTGTCAAGCTTTTTTTGTCCCCTCAGGACATTTTTTTTAACTTGTTGGAATTAAAGGATAAAATTAGCTTAAGGGGGAGCGGCGGCATTCTTCCGAGGAACGGTTATTGACTGAGAAAAATAAAAATGATACAAACTTCTCACGCTTTTATTTCAGAACCTGCAAAGTTAAAAGCGTTACAGGGAGGGCCGCAAACATGTTCTTCAGCCTCATGCACATAGTCCACGTTATAGCAGTCGTACTCTGGATAGGGGGGCTGGCCTTTATAACGTTCCTTCTCCTGCCCATGATAATCAGGATGAAGGACCCGCTACAAAAGGTTCTCCTTTTTCAGCGCATAGAGCACAGGTTCGCTCCGCTGGCCCGCGTCTATAACATAATAACGGGCATATCCGGCGTTATAATGGTCCTGACAATGGGATGGCAGCGTATCATCTTTACAAGGGCCGGCCTTCCGCTCCTTGTGATGAGCGCTGTATGGGTCATGTGGTTTGTGATGTTATTCGGCCTTGAGCCTCTCATCGTAAGGCGGATGCTCGACAACATGGCCCGGGGCGGGACCAATATGGATATAGAGGGCGTCTTCAACAGGATGAACAGGATGCACTGGGTCCTTGTTATAGTCTCCATCGTCGCCATTATATCCGGCTCGGTCTTCGCCCACGGCCCTCTCTTTTTCTAATCTTTTTGTTTACGCCTCCTCAAAAAAAACCCCCTCAAGGGCGAGGAGCGCCCTCTTTATCTCCACCCCTCCCGTATAGCCTCCCAGGCGGCCGTCAGCCCCTATGACCCTGTGACACGGTATTATTATGGGCAGGGGATTCCCGGCGCAGGCGCCCCCCACGGCGCGCGCGCTTTTGGGGCGCCCTATAATGGATGCCACTTCGCCGTAGCTTCGTAGAGAGCCCCGGGGTATCCCTCTGAGGGCACCCCACACCGCCTCTTTAAAAGAAGTCCCGTGAAATTTTACGTCCACGCTGAAAGATACGGGCCGTCCGGTGAAGTAGCGGTCAAACTCCCTGAAGAGGACGGCGAACCTTCTTCCATCCTCTCTCAAATCCAGACCACCGGCCGGGCCGCGGACGGTCGGGCCGCGGGAGAGCCTCTTTAAAAACGCTTTCACATCAGCGAGGCCAACACCAACACCTACGACCCCCTCTAAATCGGCGGCTACGTAGAGGCGGCCTACCGGAAGAGGGGCCTCGTAAGACGAATACCATACCGGCCCTTTTATGAGCGTACCTTCGAGCTTCTTCACGTCCACCCACCCACGGCAAACAAAAGCGGCGTTTTTTTATGAAACAAAAAACGCAGGTTGTCAGATTAATTATAAAGGTTTTTAAGGACAATTGTGCGAAAAAAAGGGCGGGGTGGAAGGCGGATTCCGGGGCGAACCCCGTGGCGTTCGATTCTCCTCTAAAGTCCGTCGGCTGTAATGCAGACAATAGCACCGCTTTGCGCCCCTTAAGAGTCAGGGGGGCGGACCGATGGGGTGATTTAGTGAAGGGGTGAAGGGGATTCAATTTCCGTTCCCGCCGGAGAGCACGGCGGGGCGGCTAAAAATCCTTGCCGGCGGTCATAACGGATCCGCCAACCTTTAATCTGGCGATGGTATCGTTTTTGACCTTGGCGAAACGCGCCATCTCCCTTCTCGAAACAGACAATTTGGGGTTGGACCTTATGTTAAGGGGATTTAAAAACCGCCCCCTCTTCTTTACCTCGTAATGGAGATGGGGGCCGGTGGAAATACCCGTTGAACCCACGTACCCCACCACATCACCCTGGGCCACCCGGACGCCCCGCCTTATGCCTCTTTTTATCCTCGACATATGGCCGTATCCGGTCTTGAACCCGTTACTATGCTTTACCACCACAAACCTGCCGTAACCCTTTTTCCATCCTGCGAACTCCACGCGGCCGCTGCCCGTCGTCTCGATGGGGGTGCCCCTGGGCGCGGCGTAATCCACGCCGTGGTGCGGCCTGTACCTTTTCAGTATGGGATGATAGCGCCTTCTGGAAAAATAACTCGTAATCCTGCTGTAGCGGAGCGGGGACTTCAGAAGGAGCCTCCTTAAAGACCTGCCTTTGAGGTCGTAATATCCGGGCCTGCCCCTTCCGTCCTTAAAATATACCGCCGAATAAGTTCTGCCGTTATTTACTATTTCCGCGCCGAGGATACGGCCTGTCTTTACCGGCCTCCCCTCGACGTAAGTCTTTTCATAAAGGATACTGAAGGTGTCGCCCTTTCTTATGTCCGTGGCGAAGTCCACGTCCCAGGCCATTATATCGGAGAGGGAGAGGATTATCCCCGGGTCCACACCTTCTTGTACGCCGGCCTCATAGAGCGAGGTTTCAATCTCACCCGACGCCCTCTCGACCCTCACCTCAGTCGGGAGTTTCAGTATGCCCGCCTTATAGCCTTCACTGACATTGTCGTTCCTCTTCAAGACGAAGAGCTCGAAAGCGTTGAGGCCGTAGAGCACCCTGTCGACACGCCCCTTGAGCGTAACTACGCTCAGCTTGGTTCCGCTCCGCAGGCGCGAAAGATTGCAGATTGGTTTGGCCACCCTGGCCATCCTGTATATTTCGGAAGGCGCCACATTGAACCGGCTCATGATGGAGTAAAAAGTATCATTCCGAGTGACCTTTATATCGTATCTGTCCGGCCTGGCGACGGTAAGGTTTTCGGCGGGGTATTGGTCGACGTCCCTGCGGGAAGAGGCCTCGGGGCTCAAAAGGAATAAGAGCGACAGGACGACCGAAGAACCCACGAGCGCCAGAAGAAGAAAGGGTCTCACCAAACTGTTATTTCTTAACCCATCTGAAAGGTCTCTCAATTTTGTCTTCCCCCCGAGAAATTTTTTAAATAATATTAGAATCGCAGGCCGCTGTCAAGGCCCTTCTTTAAACTTTTCTTAATATCTACAGGGGTTTTTATCAGTTACCTGCGTCACAAAGGATGCAATAATAATTTGAGCTTTCCATAAAAATCAAGTATCATTGGAAACAGACAGGGAGACTAACAGAGGCGGCAGATAATTTCAGTGCGCGTTAATCATGGTTGAAACCAGAAATACCATATTAAAGGACATGGGGCAGAGGAAGGCCGTCATACTCGTTGCCGATGACGACAGGTTCTTCCTCGAAATAATAAAGGACCTTGTTGAGGGTATGGGGCACGTCGCCGTTACGGCGGAAAACGGCGCCGAGGCCGTCAAGCAGGCAATAAAGACCCCGCCCGACCTCGTAATTACCGACGTTGTAATGCCTGTCATGGACGGTTTTGAACTGACGGAGAAACTGAAACTCACGCCCGAAACAAGCCACACCCCCGTAATAATAGTCACCGCGCTCGCCGACAAGGCGTCAAGGCTCAAGGGGCTTCAAAAAGGAGCCGACGAGCTTTTAACCAAGCCCGTTGACGAGGCCGAATTCAGGATAAGGGTACTGAACCTCCTCAAGGTCAAAAAATACGAGGACTATCTAATCGAGCACGGCAGGACCCTTGAGGGAGAAATAAAAGACAAGTCCATTCAGCTCGAGGAGGCCTTCGAGCAGATACGGAGCAGTTACCTGGAGACGGTCTACAGGCTCACTCTTGCCGCCGAATACAGGGATCGCGAGACGGGGTCGCATATAAAAAGGATAGCCCTCTACTCAAAACTCGTGGCCACCGCACTGGGTCTTCATGAAATGGACGTGGACGCCATATTCGAAGCGAGCCCCATGCACGACGTCGGTAAAATAGGCATACCGGACTCCATACTTCTAAAACAGGGCAGATTCTCTGAAGATGATTTTAATGTCATGAAGACCCACTGCACCATAGGGGCGAACATACTCCATAACCCCGGACCCGAACTCCTGAAAACCGCAATGGAAATTGCCCTCACGCACCATGAGAGGTGGGACGGGAGCGGATACCCGGCGGGCCTGAAGGGCCGTAACATACCGCTGTCAGGAAGGATTGTGCAGATAGTGGACATATACGACGCCATGAGGAGCAAGCGGCCCTATAAGCCGCCCTACAGCCATAAGAAAACCCTCAGCTTCATCCACGGAAAAGAAAAAGAATTTTTTGATCCGGAAATCTTCTCGGCCTTTATGGATAACGCGGAACAATTAGACAGGATATTTGAAGAGAACCGTACTTAGTGATTCGGCTGGTCTTAGTCTTTACTCAGGGGTCAAGCCACAGATAATCAGTATCTCCCGATGTGATATCCCAGCGCATGAACCCGTCTCGAGACTCAGGCAGGACTACAAGGCTGGTTAAATCCGACCTGGCGCTTATCTTTCTCGGGATGGCCCGTTTCCATGAATGGGCGCTCCCCGAAAGTACCACCATCGTTCTATCGGGGTTTTCTTTCAGGTAATTTACCACCCGGGATGCCATGAAGTTGTCCCATACCATCTGGACCTCGCAGAAGTTCTTGTAGCCGGCCTTTGTGTCTTCATGTTCCTTGATGGCGTCTTTTATGAGTTTTTCGTACTTCTTGTCCACGTCACATGTAATGTCGCCGATCACCTCGCGCTCATCGGGCGCCAACGAGCTAACCTTGCCCATAAAGACCTTGTGGGAGATCCCGTGAGGCACATTGAGCCCCACAAGGGGTATGCCGTTCTTTCTCGCGTACCGTAAGATACCGCTGTACTGATACCAGGATACTTTCCAATTTTTGCGATACTCTTTTTTGAAGGCCTTAGCAGTCATCTCTCCCGCCACCCACCGGTCGAGGGCTCCCTGACTGTCGGCCCTGAACATCTCAAGGCCTATGGCGAGTTTAACTCCGGCCGCGTGGAGGGCCTTGATTACCTTAAGCTGTATCCTGTGGTGACTCCAGTCTTCATGGTACTCACCTACAAAAACCGCCCGGGCCTTACGAAGTTCATCTGGAAGAAGCTTGACCGGCACATCCACGGCGCCGGGATAGCGCACTACCCTGTTTATTATGCAACCCCCGGTAAGGAGGGCGATCATAACGAGAGGCAAAACCAGTTTTATTGTAATGGATACCTTTTTCATCGCTCCATCTTCACCGCATAACGCTTTCACGACGTAAAACCCATCAGCCCCTCTTGTCCATCGGGACGTACCGGAGATGCCTCAGGCCGATGTATTTCTGCACGGGACGGTAAATGCGGTTGGTCTTCAACTGCTCCTTCCAGTGCGCCAGCCACCCGGCGACCCTGCCCATGGCGAATATGGGGGTAAAGAGCTCGGCCTCGATGCCTATGGATTTAAAGACGACGCCGGAGTAAAAATCAATATTGGGGAAGAGGCGTTTTTGCTTCAGCCTCTCCCGGACGACCTCTTCTATCTCGTCGGTTATCTCGAACACCTTAATGTCAACGGCCCCGCCTCCCCGGGCCTTTAATTCCTTAATGTAGCCCTTTAATATATTGCCCCTGGGGTCGGCTGTCTTGTAGACCCTGTGCCCTATCCCCATTATCTTCTCATGCCTGTCCATCTTCTCCTCTATATACCCCCTCACCCTCTCAACGGAACCTATCTCCTCTATCATATCCAGGACCCTCTCGTTGGCGCCTCCGTGAAGCGGGCCGGAAAGGGTGCCTATGGCCGACGACACTATTGTATAGGGGTCGGCGAGCGTAGAGCCCACGACCCTGGCGCTGAAGGTCGACGCGTTCATGGTGTGGTCGGCGTGGATAATAAGCATCACGTCGAGTATCTTTTCCACAAGGGGCGAAGGCTCCTTCTCGAAGAGCATATAGTAAAAATTCCCCGCGAAGCTCAGGTCGTTCCTCGGCGCTATCGGGGCGTCGCCGGCGCGCATCCTGTGACACGCCGCCACGATCGTCGGCATCTTGGCGATGAGCCTCACCGCGGACCAGTACCGCACCTCCGGGTCAAGGGTGTTCCTTGCAGGGTAATACATGCCCATCGCCGAGACCACGGACTGGAGGAACTCCATGGGATGGCCCGTCTCGGGCAGCGCCTCCATCATCCTCAGTATCTTGTATTTGAGCCTCGTATGAAGGGTTATGTCCTCTTTGAATTTTTCAAATTCCGCGCGCCCCGGCAGCTCGCCGAATATGAGCATATAGGCGGTCTCCAGAAATGTGCTCTTTTCGGCAAGGGTCTCGATGGGTATCCCCCGGTACTCAAGGACCCCTTTCTCCCCGTCGATAAAACTTATGGCCGACTCCGCCGCCGGTATGCCTTCGAGCCCCGGCACAACATCCATCTGTCTCTCCTCCATCACAGGCCTCCGTAGCTTTTATAACCACAAAACCAACCCTTTAAAAAGGTCCGGCAATATTCTCTGATCATAAAGCTTACCATGAATCTTCATTCTTTGCCATTTTACCGGAACCTGTTTTTAAAGAAATTTCTTTAATGGATCAAAAATAAAAGAGGCCTTCACGGAACTGTGAAGGCCTCTTTGAACGCGATGTTAAAACAATCAAAAGGGGGCTACGTTTTCGGCCCCGCCCCCTGAGAACCATTGCCGGAACTTCTTCAAGGCCAGCGCCCTGTGGCTTATGGCGTTCTTTTCCCGGGGGGTGAGCTCAGCCGCCGTCTTTTTCTTTTCCGTTACGAAAAAAACAGGGTCGTAACCGAAACCGTTTTCACCCCTCGGCCTTTCTGTTATATACCCATCGAAGCTCGCGGTAAAAACACGCTCCTCGCCCCCGGGCGCCACGAAGGCCAGAGAGCACTTAAAACGCGCCCCTCTTTGGGCTTCGGGCACTCCCCTCAATTCGGCAAGGAGTTTCATGTAATTCACGACGTCTCCTGCATCGGGCCCGCCGTACCTTGACGAAAACACGCCGGGACGGCCTCCGAGATAGTCGACCTCGAGTCCGGAATCATCGCCGAGGGCGGCCAGGCCCGTTTCAGAGGCAACGAAGCGGGCCTTTATAAGTGCGTTCTCCGTAAAGGTGGCGCCCGTCTCGGGCGGAAGTTCTAAGGAGGGAAAATCCTCAAGGGTGAGCACCTCTATATCAAGGCCGGCAAGTTGAGCTCTGAGCTCCGTGACCTTGGATTTGTTCCTTGTGGCGAGCACCATCTTCATACAAATTCCGCTGTCGGATTTTTTTAAAAGAAGGGGAATAAAAAGACGCCTGAGAAGAACCGGGGGGGCTTTAGCCGTAAAGTCCTTTTTGAACGTCCGATAAGCGCCTTATGCCGTTTTCCGCAATATCGACGAGGCCGTTCATATCTTCTCTGGAAAAGGTCTTTTGCTCGGCCGTACCCTGAATCTCAACGAGCCTGCCTGAGCCCGTCATTATAACATTCATGTCAACATCCGCCCTTGAGTCCTCTTCATAGTCGAGGTCAAGGAGCGCGTGTCCGTCAACTATCCCCACACTTACCGCCGCTACAGAATCGACTATGGGAAGAGACGCGATTTCCCCTGCCATTACGAACTCCCTCAACGTGTCGGCAAGGGCTATGTAGGCGCCCGTTATGGATGCCGTACGGGTGCCTCCGTCGGCCTCAAGGACATCGCAGTCGACTATTACCGTTCTTTCTCCAAGGGCTTCGAGGTCGCATACCGCACGGAGGCTCCTGCCTATGAGGCGTTGTATCTCGTGGGTCCTGCCGCCTATCCTACCCCTCGCCGATTCCCTGGGGATCCGTACCGGGGACGACCTCGGCAGCATGGAATACTCCGCCGTAACCCAGCCCTTTCCGGTGCCCTGCAGAAATGGGGGGCTTTTATCCTCCACCGTCGCGGCGCATAGCACCTTCGTGCCCCCCGTCGCTATGAGCACCGAGCCGTCGGCGGTCTTGAGATATCCCCTCATGATATTCACCGGGCGGAGTTCGTCAAACTTCCTGCCGTCTTTTCTACTGAGCCCTTCTGAACCCAACTGTTTCCAGTCCTTCCTCAAACCTGTTTTTAAAATCGATAATGCCGAGGGCTATTGAATCGGCTATTTGCCGTTTGCCCTTTGACGAGACGAGCCAGCGCCGGTCCGTCGAGTTGGATATGAAGCCGAGCTCAACGAGGATCGCCGGCATAACGGCGCCGCCCAAAACGGTGAAGGGCGCCTGTTTTACTCCCCGGTCGCCTCTACCCGTTGAACGTACGAGGCTCATGTGGATTGATTCCGCAAGAGCTGAACTCTCGTGGTGGGCCGCGGTTGTGGCGAGGTCCAGCAAGGTTGTTTTCAGGTCATCCGTGAAACCACCCTCGATGCCGGCCTCTTCAGGGTCGAAGCCGTTCTCCAGGGCGGCGGTCCTTCTGGACGCCTCGTCAGAGGGCTCGTAGTTAAGAAAAAAGGTCTCAAGACCTTTTGCGCTGCGGTTCGGGGCTGAATTGGCGTGTATGCTTATAAAAATATCCGCATCATTACTGTTGGCTAAAGCGGTCCTTTCCTCGAGGGGCAAAAAGGTGTCCCCGTTCCTCGTGAGAATAACCGTGCATCCCAGCTTTTTCCTGAGCACCTCGGCGAGCCTTTTAGCTACGGCGAGGGTGAGGTCCTTCTCTCTTACGCCCCTCGGGCTTATGGCGCCGTTGTCCACGCCGCCGTGGCCCGGGTCGATGACTATTACGTCAATGGGGTCCGTTGACGGTGAGATAACTGAATCGGCCCATACCGGCATGGGGCCGAGGAGCGTCAAAAGAAGGCCTATGAGAAAAAACGGGGTTTCGAAAAAGATACGCCTCATCTTGATATCCCTTGAGTTTGCGCTTCCAATTAAGCCGTGAGGACTGAAATACTTTATCTTATCAGCCAGCCTACTATTTTAATTACTCGCTCTCAATAAGTCAACACCATATCCCCGCTTCCCTTTTAGAAAAAAATCTTTTAATATAAAAAAAATCGTAGTCACCGGAATGGAAAAAGACGATGATAAGATTTCGGAACTGGCGCAAGGTGTTCGTATCGGCAGGGCTCTCCTGGCTGATGAAGTTTTTGATGCTCGCCATGGTGCCCTTTGAATTGTACCGGGGCGGCTACCTCTTCACCGTCCTTATATTCGTCGCCGTGGGCATCTCACTCGTGCCGAGCATCGTTCAGAGGAACTATAATATATCGCTTCCCTTCGAACTCGACCTCCTTATCACCTTGAGCCTCTTCCTCCACACCTTTCTCGGCGAGGGGCTCGAGTTTTACAACAAGTACTGGATATGGGACAAACTGCTCCATGTTTACGGAACAGCCGTAATCGCCATACTCGCCTTTGTAACAGTCTATTCTCTTCATTACACGAAAAAGCTCCGCCTCACGCTCCCGCTCATAATCCTTATAACATTCACCTTCGCCATGACAATGGGGGCGTTATGGGAGATAGGGGAATTTGGAGTGGATCAATTATTTGGAAAGAACGCTCAGAAGGGGCTTGACGACACCATGTTCGACCTCATAAACGACCTTCTCGGCGGACTTATAGTCGCCTGCATCGGCGCCCTTTACGTAAGATATTCCAAGCCCGAGACGAGGCAAAAACTCGCCAGACCCATGGGAGAGGTATTCGGTCTGGGCGACAGGGTGGACCGTATAAAGAGCCGGTTAAAGGGCGTTAATGACCGACGCGATTAGGGGCGGCGGCGAGGGCTGGCCCCTTTATCAATAGAGCACTAATTTCTTTTTGTAGTGCAGGGAATTCCTGTCGCCGGGGTCTACCGAAAGGGCGTCCCTGAAGTACCTGGCGGCCATTTGAAAGTTGGCGTCGGCAAAGTAAGCCCTTCCTATGAGATTATATTTTCCAGCGTAAAACTTCTTTGAAAGGCTCGAAGATATCCCGGCCATGTCACGGCCGCCGAAGTTCTTAAGGTACTTGACAACAGGCTCTCTATAGCCTAAAAGCTCGGCTATATTGGGTGAAATGGTATTAAGATGAAGGCTCACCGGCCCTGTAAATTCAACGATAGGCATATCATCGGACATGACGGGGGCGCCGTCGGCGTACATCCTTACCATATCCTCGTTCATCACAAATGTGGTCAGGAACTCATAGGGGTCTTCAAGGTCAATGTCCGTTAAGAGCCTCCTGATATTGGGCATGGACAACCTCTCCATAACCTCTGAAAAATCTATGTTCATCTTTTCCGGAGAGCCTATCATAAAGATATCGGCATTGACGAGCCATACGGATGTGTGGGGAAAGACCTCCTGAAAGGTCCTGACCATGAGCCGGACATCCTCGGTGGAGAGGTTATATAGGGGTATCCACTGGCTCATAATCCCGTCCTTCTTGAGGTGGGACCTGGCGAGCTCGTAGTACTCTTTTGTATAGAGGTTAACCACGCCCGCGAGTGACGGGTGCATGGGCTCTTCAGTTATGACGTCGTATTTTTTCGTGGTAACGGCGAGGTAGCTCCTGCCGTCGTCTATGGTGATGCGGGACTTCGGGTTATTAAGGACGTCCATGTTCTCCTTTTTGAAATAGGCCGCGCCCTTTATGACGGAACGCGCTATCTCTACATTGTCAACCCTCTTTACCGGGAACTGGCTCAGGGTGCCGAAGGTGGTGCCGGAGCCGAAACAGATTACAAGGACGTCTTTCGGGTCGGGGTGGAGCACCATGGGCAGCACCCCCTGGAACCTGTTTATCTGCAACCCCTCGTAGAAGGCGGCGGTAGCGCGGTTGCCGTTTACCCACAGCCTTTTATTTGACGCCGCAAGGCCCATCCCTTTCTTTTCCGCTATCATAACCGTTGCCGTGGCGCCCTCTTTATAATAAACCACGTCCTCGCCCTGAGTAAGAAAACCCTTGTTAAGCGCAAAGGGCATGTTCTCCGGAAGCCCCAGGATAATGAAGGCGGCGGTAAGGACGCCGAGCAAAGAAAAGGCGTACCTCGTGGTGGTCTTCGAGAAGGGGTTCAAGAGCATGAAAAGGACTCCCATGGCGATGTTTACGCACCCTATAAGGACGATGGTATTCTGCATGCCCACGAAGGGTATGAGGACAAAGCCGCCGACGAAAGACCCGATGATGCCCCCCACGGTATTTACGGAATAGATATTCCCTATCTTTGTGCCGACGCTCTCGGCCCTCCAGTCGTATATCTTGCAGACGAGCGGAAAGGTGGCGCCGAAGAGGAAAGAGGGGACGATGAGCGTAATGAATGAGACGAGGAAGTTCAAGTATACGAACTCGGACCAGTCCGGCGTAATAGAGAGCCTTGAGTAAAAACCCATAGACGGGAGGAGCGCGTAAATGGTTATAAGGGCTATGGAGCTGATCCCGATGAGCATCTCCACAACGGCGAAGAGCGTTACCACGGCCCCCCTTGACTTAAACCTGTCTACAAAGGAAGAAAAGACGAAACTGCCCAGCGCTATACCCGTCAGGAAAACCCCCAGCACGACGGCAAAGGCATAGACCGTTCCCGTAAGGATAAAACCCAACACCCGTGTCCAGATTACCTCGTAGGTGAGCCCCGTAAAGCCCGAGACGGCAAAGCCCCATATTACGAGCGCCGTAAAATAACCGGGTAGCGGCGCGCCGTTTATCCCTTCCCCCCCTGAGGCGGGTCCCGCAACAGCCCGGCCCTCTCCGTATTCATCCGGGTACTGCTCGCCGGAAAACCTTCCCATCAGGATCGCCGAAGCGCCTATAAAGAGGTTTAAGAAACCCGCGGAAAAGAGTATGGTCCTGAGACCGAAGGCCGGTATGAAGAGAAAGGCCGTCAGGAGCGCCCCGGCCACCGCCCCGAAGGTATTGACGGTATACAGACCGCCTATATCCCTTGCGAACCTTTTTTGGCTCCTGGCTATGGTCTTGCTCAAGATGGGAAGAGTCGCCCCCATAAGGGTCGTAGGCAAAATAAGCAGGAGGGCCGAAAGGGAGAATTTTATCAGGCTGAGGCCGAAAAATCCTGAACCCAGCCACCGGGCCAAAAACACATAGGCGGAATTATTAAGGCCGAGGAGAAGAGAGAAGACGAGGGCGTATACGCCGATAAGGACCTCGGCCGTCCCGTACCAGAAAAAACCATTCCTGCGGCGGTCTATCCACCTGCCGCCTAAAAAACTCCCAAGGGCGAGACCTCCGAAAAAACAGGTCAGCACCGTAGAGACGGCCAGGAGCGTCACGCCGAACTCAAGGGTCAGGAGTTTTGTCCAGACGACCTGATATATAAGCCCGGTCATACCGGAGCCGAAAAAGAGAAGGAAAACGACAAGCCTTATCATAAACCTATTTTCAGTAGCCCCTCTGAGAGATAAAAAAGGAGGTGATTGCCCCGGCGTTCGCTCCCTTAAAGAGACCGACCCCTTAAGTGCTCTTAACTTGATGTAATAATAAAATATTTAAACATATAGAAAATGGTTTTACAATTTTTGCCTTTCCAGCCGCAGTGGCATTGTCGATTTCCCTGCCCTCCCTGCCATAAATTCTCTTTAAAAATCAACTCGTTATCAAGAACACAGTGAAGATGAAAATACAATTAAAATTTTTTAATATCCACTGAAGGAAAAATCTTCCCATAAAATTCCCTTAACGCTTTTACACGCTGTAGGCCCTTTACAATCCCCGCCCATTGGGTATACTGAAATTAAGCAAATCGATAAGGGGTAAAATCATGGAAGAAAGGAATTCGGAAGGTACGGTGGAGTTATGCCGGGTATGCGGCAAGCCTGTTGACGACTGCGTCTGCTGCCCTGAATGCGGACATGTCTGCCCACTCGACATGGGCGAGGATTATTGCCCGGTATGCAGCCCCAAAAAGCCGTAAAAAAGGCGTGGTGAATCTTAAAGGGGCCTTGAGCCCGTCTTCACCCTCGCGGATAACTTGATTTTGACCTTCCCGAGGGCCGCCTTCAGCTCCGCGGTATTCTCATCAAGGCTTCTTTGTTTCCTTAATATGTATGACGGATGGTATACGGCCATGAGCGGTATCTCCCCGGGCCCCTTGAACCATACCCCTCTTTTGAATTCCTCTTCAGGGCAAAGGGCGTTAAAGGCCGTCACCCCCACGGCGAGGATGACCCCGGGTTTTACAATCCTTATCTCCTCGTACAGGAAGGGTAGGAAGAATTTCTCTTCCGCCTTTGACGGTTTTCTCGTCTTGAGCCTTTTTGTATCTATGGTGGGCCATATCTTAACGACGTTTGTTATATAGAACTCGTCCCTCTTCTTTTTAAAGACCTCTTCAAGGATAAGCGTAAGAAAGGCCCCGGACCTTCCCACAAAGGGAATTCCTTCCATCGTCTCGGTCCTGCCCGGCGCCTCGCCGACGACCATGAGCCGGGAGGAAACGCCCCCCGCTCCGAATACAACTCTATTCCCCTTTAAAGAAGGCGCCTTCCGGCACGCGGCCATAACCCTCTTAAAGAGCCTTTTTAATTTCTCTTCCGATTCTTTTTTCTGAGGAGGCAATTTAAGAGTGGTATTAAGGTTGGGTTTTTCGGATTAAAATATCCGCCTGAATTTTTTTTCGATTAACAGCATATGGAGCATCAGGCCTTTACAGGGAAGCTAAAAAGAATTTTTAAAAAGGTTCATATCTTCATCTCCGCCGGGCCTCTGTGCCTCTTTCTCTTCTTCCGTGCGGGGCTTTTCACCGGAGGGGGCGGGTCTGCCGCCCCTGTAAATGGGCCTTTCGAACATGCGCTGATAACCCGTCCACCCCCCTTCCTCCTCCCCTTCGAGGAGCGTCCTGAAGGCCGCGACCTTGGCGTCGAGGTCGTCGAGGTAATAGAGCATTACGGCCTCCAATATCTTGGGGCGTTTCGGGGACCCGAATTCAAGGCGTCCGTGGTGGGAGAGGAGCATGTGTTTTAAGAGCATGGCCAGCTCACCGGGAAAGCCCGCCACCTCCTTCATCTTCTCGTCTATCAGTTCAACGCCGAGCGTTATGTGCCCCACGAGCCTTCCCACATCGGTATAACCGAAGGCCCTTGAGTATTCCAGTTCATAAATCTTTCCAATGTCATGGAGGATCGCCCCGGCGGTTAAGAGGTCTTTATTAACGTCGGTGTCCCTCGCGTAATGCTTTGAAACCACTCCGGCGAGGCCGCAGATGGAGAGCACGTGCTCCAGGAGCCCCCCTATATAAGGGTGGTGCATGGCCTTTGCCGCGGGGGCGTGCATGAACCTGCCCCTGACGTCAGGGTCTTTAAAGACGGCTTCAAGGAGCGCCTTTATATACCGGTCCTGAACCCCTGAGATTATCTCCTCAAGTTCCTTCATCATCTCCGCGGGGTCTCTCTTTGACGACGGCAGGAAATCGGCGAGCGAATAGCCGGACTCGGGCACAGGTTCAATATCAGAGACGTTTAGCTGGAGCCCCCCCTGATAGGAGACTGCGAAACCTTTCACCTTTACGACGTCGTCTGCGTCGAACTTTTTGGCCAGCGCCTCCGCCCCCTCCCAGACGCGCGCCTCAACCTGGCCCGTAGAGTCCATGAGCCTCAGGTTAAGATAAGGCTTTCCCGACTTACTTACCCCCGTATCCTTCCTCGTAACGATAAAGGAATCGTAGACCCTGTCCTTCTCCCTTATATCCTTTACAAAAAGCTTTTTCATAATCGAGTCCCTGTTATTGAACTATAAGTCCCGTCGAAGCGGCGCCCTTTGCGCGCCTTAAAAACCACTCCACGTAGCGCCTTACCCCCTCCTCTATCCGCACACTCGCGGTAAAGCCGAGAAGCCTTTCCGCCTTTCCAGTGTCGGCGTAGGTTATGGGCACGTCTCCCGGCATGGGGGGGAGTTCATCTATCTCGGCTTTCTTTCCGAGGTTTTCCTCTATGACGGCGATAAGCCTCTTTACCTCCACGGTCCTTGAGCCCCCGAGGTTTATTATCTCGTATACGGAAGGTTTGTAAAGGGCGGCAGTAACGCCGCGGATGATGTCATCTATGTAGGTAAAATCCCTTTTGGCCGACCCGTCGCCGTAAAGGGGTATTTTTTTGCCCTCGTGGATAAGGCGGGTGAACTTCGCCACGGCCATATCGGGCCTTCCCCTCTCTCCGTAGACCGTAAAGAACCTCAGGCACGTTACGGGTATATTATAGAGGTGCGAATAGGTATAGCACATGAGCTCCCCAGCCCTCTTTGTGGAGGCATATGGAGAGATGGGACGCTCCACGGGGTCTTCCTCGGAGAAGGGGACCTTGCTGTTCACGCCGTAGACCGACGATGATGATGCGAAGACGAAGTTTTTTACCTTAAGGCCCTTTACCCCCTCGAGTATATTGAGGGTGCCGAGACAGTTAACCTCTTCGTAGAGGACGGGGTCCTCTATGCTCGGCCTCACTCCGGCCCTCGCGGCGATATGGCAGACCACGTCGGGCCTCTCGGCGCGAAAGACCTCTTTAACCTTTTCCGGGTCCCTTATGTCTATCTCATGTAGCGTGAAGGCAGGGGTTTCCAGAAGTTCTTTTATGTTCTCCCTCTTGACGGCGGGGTCGTAAAAGTCGTTGAAGTTGTCCACGACCACGACCTCCTCGCCCCTTTTAACAAGGGTCTCAGAGAGATGGGAGCCTATAAAGCCGGCCCCTCCTGTAACGAGGATTTTCATCAGGTAAAACTAACACATAAGACATTCCCGGTCAAGAATCTATGGGTGAGCGGGGGCGGTAAGATTGCGAATTACAAGAAAAGGCACACCGAAAAAGCGGGGGGCTGAAGATATCAACTCCCCCCGCCTTGACTGACCGCCGGCCGGTGTTAAAATGTAAGTGTGACTTATACTTTTTTTGAGCATATCTCGGACATAGGCATAAAGGCCGAGTCCCCCACCCTCGAAGGGGCCCTGGAGGACGGGGCCGCAGCCATGCTTGAGGTGATGTTCGAACTCGACACCATAGTCGAAGTGGAAAAGCGCGCCATAAAAGCGGAGGCCGGGGAGATAGAGACCCTCTTTGTCGAGGTCCTTAACGAGATACTCTCCATTCAGTGTAGAGACGGGCTCGCCCTTAAGAGGCTCAAGACCGTGGAGCTTAAGAAGACCCCTTCCGGGTTTTCCTTCAAGGGAGAGGCCTTCGGCGAACCCATAGACCTCAAAAGGCATGTAGTAAAGACAGAGGTAAAGGGCGCGACATACTCGGCCCTTAAGTACGTGAGGGGCGAAGGGGGAACGCATACCCTTCAGTGCATACTTGACGTATAGGGTTTTTTAAGTGGAAATATTTATAATCGGGGGTGACTGATGACCGCGCTGAACACCATAGAGGTTAAAAGGATTTCCGAATATCTCTGGGAGGTGCCTAAAAGGGGCGACATGCTCGTTCCGGCGCGGATATACGCCGACAGGGAGACGGTTACACCCCTCATAGAGGAACTGGGCAGGGTAAAGACGGGCGGGTTCACACCGGCGCTGCGTCAGGTGGTGAACGTGGCCACGCTTCCCGGCATAGTAAAGGCCTCTCTCGCCATGGCCGACATCCACCCGGGTTACGGCTTCGCCATAGGCGGGGTGGGTGCCTTTGACATGGAGACGGGGGTTATAAGCGTGGCGGGCGTGGGGTTCGACATAAACTGCGGCGTCAGGGTCTTAAAGACCCCGCTTAAGAGGAAAGACGTTGAGCCTAAAAAGGTAGACCTCGCCAACCAGATCTTCCGGGACGTCCCGGCCGGTGTGGGTTCCAGAGGAGAGATTCTGTTAAACGAGAAGGAGATAGACGAACTCCTCGTAAGGGGCTCGGCCTTTGTCGTTGAGAGGGGATACGGACTTCCCGAAGACCTCGAGTACACCGAGGAGCGGGGCGCCGTTAAAGGGGCGCGGCCCGGTAACGTCAGCCACAGGGCCAAAGAAAGGCAATTCCGTCAGGTGGGGACCCTGGGCTCGGGCAACCATTACCTCGAGGTCCAGTACGTGGAGGAAATTTTTGATAACGCCGCCGCCCGTGTCTACGGCATAGAAAAAGACGGCATACTCATCGCAATACACTGCGGTAGCCGCGCCCTCGGCCACCAGATAGGAACCGATTACCTGAAGACCCTCGACGCGGCGAGCCGTAAATACGGCATACCCATAAGGGAGCGTGAGCTCGTATGCGCCCCCATAAAAAGCCCCGAGGGCCAAAAATATTTCAGCGCCGTAAACGCCGGCATTAACTGCGCCTTCGCCAACCGGCAGGCCATCTCGCATCTCGCCAGAGGTGCGTTGTCGAGGGTAATGGGCATAGAGCCTTCCGAGGTAAAACTCCTTTACGACGTGGCCCACAATACGTGCAAGGTGGAGACGCACGACGTTGACGGCGCCCAAAGAGAACTCATGGTCCACCGTAAGGGCGCAACGCGCGCCTTCGGGCCGGGCCGGGCCGAGATACCGGAAAAGTACAGGGCCGTGGGCCAGCCGCTACTCGTCGGCGGGACGATGGGCACGGCCTCTTACATTTTAAGGGGGACCGATAAGGGCATGAGGGACTGCTTCGGCAGCGCCGTACACGGCGCCGGAAGGGCCATGTCCAGGGTGAAGGCCAAAAGGACCTGGCGGGGCACGGAACTCATAAAGGAGCTCGAAGGAAAAGGGATAATCATCAGGTCGCGGTCCAAATCGGGCGTGGCCGAAGAGGCCCCCGGCGCGTACAAGGACGTGGACAGGGTCGTCGACATAATGCACAACGCCGGGATAAACCAGAAGGTGGCGAGGCTCCGCCCCCTTTGCTGCGTCAAGGGGTAGAGGGCTTGGAGACTGCATAAAAAATTTTCGCCCACTCTCTCCCGTTCTTTTATCCATTATCCCCGTTATCCCCATTATCCGGAGCTCCCGGTTCGTTTATCCATGACCTCGGCCCCTCTCTCAGCCACCGGCCCGGTGGCAAGGGCCTCCCGAATTTTTTCGACCTGTAAGAGGGCTTACATTTTTTTAATCGATAACCGGTTATTATCTTTCCGACTGTAAGAATCCGGACCATAGGCCCGGAGCGCGGCTTTAAGGAGGGTTATTCATGAGCGATTTTTCCAAAGAAGAACAACTACCCGGCGTTGTAATGCCGGAGTGCGACGTCCATAAAACCCTGAAGGGACAAAAGGCCCTCGTAACGGGAGCGAACTCGGGCATTGGAAAGGGCGTGGCAGTGGCGCTGGCAAAGGCCGGGGCAGACGTGGTCGTAAACTACGTCTCCGGGGAGGAGGCGGCCCTTGAGACGGCCGGGGAGATACGCGCCGCCGGCGTAAAATCCTATATACACGAAGCCGATGTATCAAGGGAGGACCATGTAGAGGCCATGTTCAAACGGATGAGAAGGGAGCTGGGCACAATCGACATACTCGTAAATAACGCGGGGCTCCAGAAGGACGCCCCCCTTACCGAGATGACGCTCAAGGACTGGAAGACCGTCCTTGACGTAAACCTTACGGGCCAGTTCCTATGCGCCCGCGAGGCGGTAAGGGAGTTCATGCGCCGGGGCGTGGTGAAGGAGGTCTCCTGCTCGGCGGGCAAGATTATCTGCGTCAGCTCCGTACATGAGGTAATCCCCTGGGCCGGACATGTAAACTACGCCGCTTCCAAGGGAGGCGTTATGCTCATGATGAAGAGCATCGCGCAGGAATGCGCCCCCCACCGTATCCGCGTCAACTCAATTTCTCCGGGCGCGGTGCGTACGCCCATAAACAGAGCCGCCTGGAGCACGCCCGAGGCGTACGAGTCGCTCATGGAACTGGTCCCATACAAGAGGATAGGCGAGGTGGAGGACATAGGACGGGCCGTGGTATGGCTCGCCTCGGACCACGCCGACTATGTTAACGGTATAAGCCTTTATATAGACGGGGGCATGACGCTCTATCCGGGATTCTCAGAGGGAGGATGAAAATGTATAAACCCATAAACGACTACGGCTTAATCGGCAACCTCGGCTCATGCGCACTTGTCGGGCTCGACGGCTCCATAGACTGGGCCTGCCTGCCCCATCTCGACTCCCCGGCCCTCTTCTCCGCCCTCCTTGATTCAAAAAAGGGGGGACGCTTTCAGATAGTCCCGGAAGGAAAATACAGCTCCTCTCAGGCCTATATGGAGGACACGAATATCCTTGAGACCACCTTCACCACACCCACGGGGGTGGTGACGATAACGGACTTCATGCCCTTTTTCGGAGAGGAGGAGGACCGCGAACGCCCCGTCATATACCGCGTGGTAAAAGGCGCAAGCGGCTTGGTGAAGCTCGATATTACCTTTGAGCCCCGTCTCGACTACGCCCGCGCCGAGACCAAACTTGCTGGAGATGATACAAAGGTCGTTGCCAAAGGAGGGGGGCAGTCAATCACGCTCACATCCGCCCGCCCAATAGCCATTAAGGGAGATGAGGCGGGCGGCTCCATTGAGATTAACCGTGGCGAAGAGGTTGTATTCGCCCTCGGTTACGGCTTGAGCCTCGATAACGCGCCGGAGGCCGCCGGGGCCCTTACAGCCACGGCCAGAAAGTGGACGGCGTGGGCGCACCGCTGCGAGGAGAGCATGTGCGTATTCGGAGGCCCCTGGCACGCTCAGGTCGTGCGCTCGGCCTTTACCCTCAAGATGCTCACCCACAGCCACACCGGGGCCGTGGCCGCGGCGGCCACGACATCTCTACCCGAAGAGATCGGGGGGGAGCGCAACTGGGACTACCGCTTCGCCTGGCTGAGGGACGCCTCCTTTACGGTGCAGGCGCTACATAACCTGGGGCACAGGGAAGAGGCGGAGGCCTTCCTCGCATGGTTCCAGCAGGCCATCTCCCCGCACGCCAGCCCATCGGAGATTCAAATCATGTATAGCCTGCACGGAGAGACCACCCTCAAGGAGGAGGAACTCAAGCACCTCGAAGGGTACAGGGGGTCGCGCCCCGTAAGGATAGGGAACAAGGCCTCTGAGCAGCGCCAGCTCGATATCTACGGCGAGGTAATAGACGCCGCATATCAACTGACCCGCTACGGCTCCACCCTCGAAGCCGAGCACTGGCCCTTTATCTGTTCTCTCGCCGATTATGTCAGCGGGGCGTGGAAAGAGAAGGACGCCGGGATATGGGAGGTACGCGGCGGGGTCGCCCACTTCGTATACTCAAAGGTTATGTGCTGGGTGGCCCTTGACCGGGCGGTGAAGTTAAGCAAAGTCCTCGGCCACGCGGGGGACGTGGAGCGCTGGTCCGCCGGGGCCGCGGCCATAAGGAAGGCCGTCCTTACCGAGGGGTACAACGACAGGGTCGGGGCCTTTGTCCAGTCCTTCGGCTCCGACGTGCTCGACGCATCGAACCTCCTTATCCCACTTGTGGGGTTTCTGCCCTTTGACGACGAGAGGGTAAAATCCACCATAGACGCCACGAAACGGGAATTGAGCGACGGGGCCTTCGTTCACCGCTACAGGGCCGATGACGGCCTTAAGGGAAATGAAGGGGCCTTTCTCCTGTGCTCCTTCTGGCTCATAGATTGTCTTACACTCTCGGGGAGAGTCGATGAGGCTATAGAGGCCTTTGAAAAAATCTCAAGCCACGCCAACCACCTCGGCCTCTTCGCCGAGGAGATAGACCCGGCCACGGGGGCGTTTCTCGGCAACTTCCCGCAGGCCTTCACCCACATAGGTTTCATCAACAGCGCCCTCTACCTCGGAAGGGCCCTGGGAAAGGAGCAGATGGGCCCCAACCCCATGGGTTCGACGGGGGGTTGAACGGCTCACCCCCCCACCGGATATGAAGAAGGTAAAGATAGCGTCTATCGAAAACTTTTTATTCGACGCCCGCCTCATTGGAAAGGGAAAGGGGTAAGGGTGGTATGCAACCTGTGCTCGATGATTGCGATTTCCGCCAAAACGTTGTATGTTTTTTGATAATCAATGATGTAGGGCATTACCCGCCCTACGAAACTGTTACATTGTAAAGAATGATACTAATATGAGTAATTCATCAATTAGTGCAAATACCTTATTTCACTTCACAGACAGCATAGACAATCTTGTAGAGATATTAAGAAATGAATTTTCCCCGCACTACAGTTTGGAAAATTTGGATCCTGTCTTAGGAGACGATTTCCAAATTGCACTACCAATGGTTTGTTTTTGTGACATTCCTCTTTCCCAAATTCATAATCACATTGATATCTATGGACGCTATGCATTAGGTTTAACTAAAGACTGGGGAAAAAGAAATGGAATAAACCCTGTGTTATATACCTACAATGGAGCTACAATAGCTAATCACATTAGTTCTCTGGCGGGTCAGATAACCAGCGATTCTATTGGCAATTCTATTGATACCTTGCGTGATTTTTTTAATTTTATTAAACCCTATGAAGGAAAGTTATGGAGAAATGGGGCTTTTAAAAATGGAATACAATTTTATGATGAAAGAGAATGGAGATTTGTTCCGTCGATTGATGATGAGGATGGAATCAAACGATATTTAAATAAAGAGATTTTTTTGGATAAAACCCGCAAAGACGAAGAAACACAGAAATTGAAAAGCAAAAAACTCTCTTTCGCACCTAACGATATAAAATATATAATTGTAGATAAGGAGAGTGAAATTTATGATATGGCTATCAAAATCGAAGATATTAAAATGAAGTTTCCGCTTAAACATGTAAAAATACTCGTTACACGAATTATCTCTATGGAACATATAAAGGACGATTTTTAGAAAATATGGAGCTGATTTCTTTCTTCAACACCCCCCCTCTTATGGTGTGAAATCCCCCCCTCCCCCCCTTTAAAAAGGGGGGGAGTAGACCCCCCTCAAAAATCCTCGGCCAGGTAGGGTTCGTCGGCCTTCTTCTTTAACTTCAAGGGGCACTGGCAGTAGGGGCAGTAGACCTGCTCGCCCGTCTTCTCCTCGTCGGAGATGGGCACCTCGGCTGAGCACATGGGGCACTCCAGGTACCCTGAAAAGGTATCCCTGTCGTATCCCATCGTCAGCCCCCCGTCACCTTATAGACCTCGTCGTGCTCCCTGCCGTGCTCTATGAGCTTTATGCCCACGCTCACGCCCACCCCGGCCTCTTCCACGCTCTCGTGCTCTATCTGGATGGAATCGACCTTCTGGGTGAAATCAGAGGTGTGCCCCTTTACGTGGATGGTATCGCCTACCCTGAGGGGGCCGCCAAGGTCCACGGCCGCCACATTGAGATGCGTATAGTAATGGGTAATCGTCCCCACTCTCTCCTCTCCCATAGTACCCTCCTTTTATAAAAGGTTAAGACAAAAGGATTTACGGTTTTCCCTATTCTACTCTGAACGCCCCCTTTGTCAAGACGCCGGTAAAAATTTCCACTTGACGGGAGCGGACAAAAAAAGGAGAATTATATAAGGGCTTTTAACCTGAAAAACTTGTCCCCAAAAACTATAACCGGCACGATAACCGGTAAAAAAACAGGACCGTGTACAGAAGAGAAATAAGAAAATTATACCTTTCCGTGGGAGAAGAGGTAATTCACACAGGCCACCCCGAATGGGGCTCAGGAAGGGTAGTGGAGGAGATGAACTCCACCGTGGCCGGCGGGATGAGCATGGTGAGGATTGAATTCCACCACGGAGGGAACAAGACCTTCGATAACAACCTGTCGAGCCTCTGGTGCTGCTACCACGCGGGAATCAGGAAAGTATAGCGGTCTTCACATGAAAGGTTCGGGCCTGCCTGTTAAAGTCGCCCCTTTCAATAAAGAGGGGTCCCTTCCATCTCCGCCGGTTTCTCAATACCCATAATCTTCAAGACCGTGGGGGCCACGTCCTTGAGCCCTCCCCCCGACTTCAGGACCACACCCTTGAGGGCGTCGTCTATCAATATAAAGGGCACGGGGTTTATCGCATGGGCCGTAAAGGGCTCTCCCGTGGCGTAATCGATCAACTGCTCGGCGTTGCCGTGATCAGACGTGACAATTACAGTCCAGCCCTTTTTGGCGGCGGCGGCCACCTCGCCGACAGCCCTGTCAACGGCCTCGCAGCCCTTTATAACGGCGTCGAGGATGCCCGTGTGCCCCACCATGTCGCCGTTTGCGATATTCATGAGTATAAAGGAATACCCCCCTTCCTCTATCTTCTCCACGGCCGCCCCGGCAATCTCGGCGGCCCGCATCTCAGGCTTCTTATCGTATGTTGGGACGTCTCTCACCGAGGGTATAAGGAACCTCTCCTCGCCGGGGAAGGGTTTTTCAACCCCGCCGTTAAAGAAGAATGTCACATGGGCGTACTTCTCCGTCTCGCTCACCCTGAACTGCTTCACTCCTTTCCCGGCGAGTACCTCGCCGAGGTTGTTTTTTATCTCCTGCGGGGCGAAGAGGACGGGAACGGTAAACTTCCTGTCATACTCCGTCATGGTGGCAAAACCGCAAAGGCGTGGAAGGGCCTTCCTTTTGAAGCCGTTAAAACCGCTTTCCGTAAAGGCGGCCGTCAACTCCCTCGACCTGTCGGCCCTGTAGTTAAAGAAGAGGACTCCGTCGTCGTCGGAGACCGGGGCGTAAGACCCTTTAATAACAGTGGGCTTAACGAACTCGTCCGTCTCGCCGCGCGCGTACGCCGATTCCACGGCTGAGACGGGGTCCTCCGCCTCCGACCCGGCGCCGGAGGTTATGGCGTCATAGGCCTCTTTGACTCTATCCCATCGCTTGTCCCTGTCCATGGCGTAAAAACGCCCCGAGACGGTGGCGATGGAGCCTGCCCCCTTCTCCTTAAGAAATTCCGAGAGGGCCTTTATATAACCGGCCCCGCTCTTCGGGGGCGTATCCCTCCCGTCGAGGAAGGCGTGGACATAGACGCGGTCTATCCCTTCGTCCTTCGCGGCCTCGATGAGCGCGTAGAGATGGTCTATATGGCTGTGCACCCCGCCGTCGGAGACAAGCCCCATCAGGTGCAGGGCCCCGGCGGCCTCCCTTACCTTGTTCATGAGGTCCTTGAGGGCGGGGTTCTTCCCTAAACTCCCGTCCTTGATGGCCTTTGTTATCCTCGTAAGTTCCTGAAATACTATCCTGCCCGAACCAAGGGTGAGGTGGCCCACCTCGGAGTTGCCCATCTGCCCCTCGGGAAGGCCCACGGCCTCCCCGGAGGTCTGAAGCTTTGTCCAGGGATATTCCCCGTACAACCTGTCGAGATTTGGGGTGTCGGCTATGGCGGTGGCGTTATACTCCCTCTTCGGGTTTATACCCCAGCCGTCGAGGACTATGAGACAGACCGGCTTCATAAGGTTCTCCAATCTCACACCCCCTTGCCCTCATTCCAAAGGAGCCTCGGGGGTCATCACAAGGGTGTTCCACTCTCCGCAGGAGTTGCAGCGCGCCCTCCAGCCTTTATGGCGATGGCCGCACTCCGCGCACGTAAAAGGCACATAAGGCACGACGCCCTTTAATCCCAGGGCGTCTTTAAACATGGAGGCCGCCCTTTTGGACTGTTCCTGCCTGAAAAAGGCCTCGCCCAGAAGCACACTGGTGTAAAAACTCTCCTTGCCCTCATGGTGTATCTTTTCAAGCTCCTCAATGGCCCTTGCCACCATCTCGAGCCTCAGATAAAAACGCGCCAGCAGTATCCTCAAGTTGACATCGCCGGGGTGCGTCTCAATCTCTTTTTTGTAGAGTTCGAGCATCTTTTGCGGCGCGGACCCCTTTATGCACGACTCTTCAAGCCTTATAAGAAGCGCGGTAGAGACGGGGTGCCTGCTGTAAGCCTTCTCCAGCACCCTTGTCTCTTCGAGGACGCCGCCCCTCGCGGCGCTGATTTCAGAGAGAAGGATATAGGCGGGGATGAAAAAATCATCTTTTTTAAGGACCTCCTTGAGCTTTTCCGAGGCCTCTTCGAGCCTTTCCTCTCTCTCGTACCCGCTTGCCACCTCGTAGAGAAGGCCCGGCAATTTACCCGCCTTTTCATTGCCGCCGAAGAACCAACCACTCTTTTCCAGCCCGAGCAGCTTATTTTCAAGCTCCACGGCCTCCTCCCACTCCTCGTCCTTTATCTTTATGTCGCGGAGTTTCAAAATGGCGGCGCGGTCCCTGGGGTCAACCTTCAGAGCGTCCTCAAAGGCCCTCGCGGCCCTCTGCGTCTCCCCCGCTTCGAGGGCGTATCTTCCAATGGCGGTGAGGATTACTACGGAGCCGGGGTTGTGAAAAGATTCGGTCTCCAGGACATCAAGGGCCTCGTAGGCCTTCCCCTCATGGAGATATGTATCGGCGAGGGTCAAGACCATCTCGGGCTCCCCCGGCATTGAGGCGAGGGCCTTCTCCATAAACCCCCGCGCCTGCTCCGCGTCCCCCTTTGAAAGGGCCTCCATGGCCAGGTGGTGGCTTATCCTCGCTTCACGCTCCACTTTGACCTTCTTTTTTTCCCTGGCGTAATTTACCGCCCTTTTAGCGTCGGTTATGACCGCGTCGAGCCCTGCCATAAAGACACCGATAAGGAAACTCAGGAACAGGACCAGCACCACCGGCAGGGTGTAGCTGTAGTCCTTCGCTATTATGACGGTAACCACACCGGGGTTCTGGGTATAGAGATAAAAAAACCCCCCCAGCGCTATAACGGTAAGGAAAAATATTATCTTGACGTGCATATCCTTTTACGGGCTGAATTTTTAGAGAGAGTCCAGACGCTCAGTGGGAGTAGGGCTCTCCCTTTATAATCGTAAAGGCCCGGTAGACCTGCTCGGCAAGGAGCAGGGCCGCGAGGTCTCTTGTCATGGTCATTGGCGAGAGGGAGATGACCCGGTCCGCGCTTTCCGTAACGCTGCTATGAAGTCCATAGGGGCCGCCTATTATAAAGGCGAGTTCTTTAACCCCCGTATCCATCCTCTCCCTTAGAAAGCCTGAAAAGGCCCGGGAATCGAAGGCCGCGCCGCCCTCGGCGAGGGCCACTTTATAATCCGCCTTTTTAAGCGCGCCTTCAAGCCTCGTGGCCTCTTTTTTAACGGTCTCCGTGGGGGATATCTTTTTCGAGGAAGGGGCCTGCCTTACCTCTATCGTCTCCACATCCGCGTACCTGCCGATCCTCTTTATGTATTCCCTGAAACCTTCCCTCAGGAAGGTCTTTTTTATGGGCCCCACATGGGCGAATTTTATCTTCAATTTTTTTGTTAAAAATACTAACCGCTTTTTCTTGCCTTCTCTTTAAACTCCATCCTCGGGGCGTCGGCCCAGAGCCCTTCAAGGTCATAGAAGGCCCTTACCGGTTCGAGGAATATGTGGACCACCACATCGCTATAATCCATAAGCGCCCACCGCCCCTCTTCCACGCCCTCGACTCCGTAGGGGCGCTCCTTCTTCTTCTTGAGGCCGTCGGAGACGTTCCTTGCGATGGCCTGGACCTGTCTTTCGGAATCGGCGCTGCAAATGAGCACATAATCGGAGACGCTGGATATCTTTTTTATGCAGAGGATGACCACGTCTCGCGCCTTTTTTTCAAGGGCGAGCTTCGCTATCTCCTCCGCCTTCTTCTTTGGATACAGTTTTCTTTCCCCTTTTTTATCTTAAGGCCGCCTGTAAAGCCCCTCTTCTTCGATGTAATCAGCGACGGCGCCTGGCAGAAGATACCTGATTGAGAGGCCCGCCCTTACCCTCTCCCGTATCCCGGAAGAGGATATCTCCATCAAGGTGGTCTTTAAATACGTTACCGCGGTGCCGTAGGAACTTACGTATGAGTCGTTGTCACGATCGTAACGGAATTTTCTCGCCAGCCCTTCCGGCACGACCTCGGCTATCTTCTTTACGGGGTAGCCGGGCCTTTCAACCACGACAAGACCGGAAAGCTCGAAGATCTCCTCGTACTCGCACCACGTGGTTATATCGTTAAAGGAGTCGGTGCCGATTATGAGGCTTACTGAGAGCTCTTTCGGCCCCCTCTCCTTCAGTTCCCTGAGGGTGACCACGGTATAGGACCTGTCGCCCCTTTTTATCTCTATGTCCGAGGACTCAAACCCGGGGTTGTCCCTTATTGCCAGCCTCACCATCTCAAGACGTTTTCCGGCGGGGGTGATCTTTTCATCGGGCTTATGGGGCGGTATAAAGGCCGGCACAAAAAGGACCTTATCGAGCCCCATGGCCTCACGCACCTCTTCGGCTAGCCTCAAATGGCCGTAATGTATGGGATTGAATGTACCGCCCAAAAGGCCGATATTCATTGACAGAACCGGAACTCCTTGAAAATAATCGATTTAAATATGCTATATGATAAAAAATTGACTGTCAACGCTTTTATATAAACCCCTTTAGAAGGCTCAAACAAAGTCCTTTCCGTGACAATAAGGTTTTACACCTTGACAGGGACGTACGTAAACACTTATCCTATAATGATTCTACACTGGGAGTATTAAACCATGAAAAAACTGTCACGGACAAAGATACTGCTGACCTTATCAATATCAATCATCGCGCTCCTCTTTACGGCCGCGCCTGTCAAAACGGCGGTATCAAATCAAAAGGCTAAAAGCGCGCTCAAGGTGCGCGCGAAGAAACGCTACAAGGCGGCATTTGATCTTGCCCATAACGAAATATTCTCGCCACTTGTCGAGGGGCCGCTCCACTACTCCAAATTCTATAAGATGATAAAAAAATCCGGCGCCTCGATGGCGGTCAACAAAAAGGCTCTTACGCCGGGCTCTCTCAGTGAGTTCGACGCCTACGTGGTGGCGGGTCCGAGCAAGGATTTTTCACCTGGAGAACTGACGGAGTTGAGGGAATTCGTTAATGACGGGGGCAGTCTCCTTGTGCTTCTCCATATCTCAGGGCCCGTTGCGAGACTCACCGAACAATTCGGCATCGTCGTATCCAATTTTGTAATCTCCGAGCACTTGAATACTATCAAGAACAAGTCCCAGGACTTCCATGTCAGGGACTTTTCCCCCCATCCCGTTACAAGAGGGCTTAAGGAGATAGCGGTATTCGGCACATGGGGGCTTATGACGGAAAAGGGGGGCGCGGTGGTGGCGAAGACCTCCGAAAAGGCCTGGGCGGACCTGAACAGGAACCGCGACTTCGACAAAGACGAACCGGAGCAGTCCTTCGGCATAATAGGCGTAAGCGAGTACGGAGAGGGCAAGGTCGTTGTCGTGGCCGATGACGCGCCCTTTGCCAACCTCTTTATAGGTATGGCCGACAACAGCAAGCTGGCCCGTAACATCGTCCGGTGGTTCATGGAAAGAAGGAAGACGGGGGGCATAAACGCCCGGTAGGGGAAAAAGTTATTCCTCGGCCGACGCGCGGGGGGCTGTAGATTGCACACGGCCGCAGGGCGGAAAAATCTGATAGAAACACTTCCGGGCCGCCCATCAAATAAACATTCGAGTTAATGAAGCGTATCTGGGGTCTATTTTCTTCCATCTGGCTTACCGTCGTCCTTGCCGTTCTTATATGCCTTGTCGCGGCCCTTGGTTCGCTTGAGAGCCTTAAGAGCCCCGAGGTCTTCAGTTATCTCGACAGGGTCGTACTCCTGGACGGCCTCAAGGGTCTGCCGCCGGAGGTTCTCGGCCGCGTATACTGGATCTTTCTGCTCATCATTCTTATCTTCCTCTTTTCCATAAACACCCTCGTCTGCACCGCTGACAGGGTCTCTTCAATAGTCAAAAGAGGCGGGCCGTGGCGTGGGCTCTTCCCCCATATAGTGCATATCGGGTTTCTCGTGGCCGTGGCCGGCCACCTCGCAGGGAGCCTCTGGGGGTTCAGGACGAGCGGCAACATACTTTACAGCGGGGAGCTCACCGCAGTACCTTACGTGAAAGACCTTTCAATACGCCTTGACAAGGTGGACGCGAGAGAGGACGCACGGGGAAACCTTGACTACCTGAAGACAAAGGTTACGCTCTTTAAGGGCGGGAAAAAGGCCGTGGCAGGGGAGATCAGGTTAAACGCCCCGCTTATATACAGGGGCATAGCCTTTTATCATACCAACCAGGGAAGCGTCCCGGGGGGGCTTGTTCTGCGGGCCGGCGGCGCTGAGAAGCGGGTGCCTTTTTACGGCTCTTTTAATATCCCCGGAGCGGGGAAGATAAGGCTCGGCGAGATATATCCAGACCTCGCCAAGGACGAAAAAGGAGCGCCCTATTCACGCTCAAAGGAGTTCAGAAACCCCTTTGTGGAAATCGAGAGCGACGGAGCCGAGAGGGCATTCCTCAATATCTCAAGGCCCGGCGAAAGGGTGCGGCTCGGCCCCCTTGAGGTGGAACTCGTCGATTATATCATGAGGCCCTATGCCGTCCTTATGATAAACAGGGACCCGGGGATAGCCCTCGTCATGGCCGGCTCAGCCATACTCGTCATCGGGATGGCGCTGCTCCTCTTTTTCAGGGGGGAGAGGGGCGAGATAGTAAGGCGCCCCGGAGCATCAAAACAATAGACTGCAACCTTAACGGAGACGGCCTTGAGTTACGAAGTACTCACGCTCTTATTTTTCCTCGTAGTAATAGTCGCGGCGAGCGAGCTCTTTACAAACGCCATAGAGATCCTCGGGGCCAAACTGCATTTCTCAGAGGGAGTTACCGGGAGCATCTTCGCGGCCGTGGGCACGGCGCTGCCCGAGACGATGGTCCCCATCGTGGCTATTCTGACGGGTGATTCCAAAGGCATAAGCGAGGAGGTGGGGGTGGGGGCAATTCTCGGCGCCCCTTTCATGCTCGCAACGCTCGCCATGGCGCTCGTGGGCCTTTCGGCCTGGCACTTCAGAAAACGCCGGAGAAGGGTCAGGATAAAACCTGAGCCCGGCGGCTTCAGACGCGACATGGAATTCTTCCTCTTCTCGTTCACCATCGCCTTCCTTGTAGCCTTCACGCCGCAGGATTACCGGGCCGTGAGGGTCTTCGTCGCCTTTGTTCTTGTGCTCACCTATTTTTATTACATAATGGAGACCGTAAAGGCGAGCTACGACCTCGTAAGAGACGGGCACGGCACAGAGAAGTCGAAGGGCCTGTACCTTTCCCTCATCTTCAAGGAACATATGTTCACAGTCCTCATCCAGCTCCTCTTCGCCGTAGCCGTTATCATAATAGGGGCAAAGGGTTTTGTGGCCGGCGTGGAGCATATCGCGGGGCCCCTTAAGATACCGGTCATAGCCCTTTCGCTCCTCATAGTGCCCGTAGCCACCGAACTCCCCGAGAAGATAAACAGCATACTCTGGACGCGCAGGGGCAAGGACACCATGGCCGTAGGAAACGTCACCGGGGCAATGGTCTTTCAGGGGAGCCTTCTACCGGCCGTAGGCATATTCCTTACCCCATGGGCCGTCAACACTACGGTCGTGACGAGCGGCATCATCACCATCGGGGCCTCGGTCTGGCTCTACATCTTCGCCATAAGAGGCAAGGGGTTGAAACCCGGCCGTCTCCTCGTTAACGGGGCCCTCTATCTTCTATTCGTCTTTATAGTCATCCACCTCACAAGACCGTAAAGAGGGCGCCGCGCCGGGGGCAATAGATTAAGAGACGGTTTGATTTACCGGTGCCGGCCTGTCGGCATCAAATGTCATGGATAGAATCACCATGGATAGGATAAAAATCTTCTTTCTCGCCACACGTCCGCAGTTCTTTCCCGCCGTCTTCTTGCCCGTGGCCCTGGGGGCGAGCGCGGCGTGGGAGAGCGCCGGGAGTTTCAACGTCCTCTATTTTATCCTCACACTCGCAGCCTCCCTTCTCTACCACGCCGGGATGAACGTACTTAACGACTATTTCGACTTTCTTAACGGCACGGACAACATCAATAAAACCCCGCTCACCCCCTTTACGGGCGGGTCGAGGTTTATTCAGCGTGGCGACATCACCCCGCGTGAGACGTTTATTCTGGGCTTTACGCTTGTCAGCGCCGGCAGCGCCGTAGGTCTTTATCTCGCCGTAAAGGTAAGCTGGGTCCTCATCATCATCGGAGGCGTCGGCCTTTTCTCCGGAATCTTTTATTCCGCCCCGCCGCTCTTTTTCGCGGGCCGGGGGATGGGAGAATTTATCGTTGGCCTTAACTTCGGCGTACTCACGGTGCTCGGCTCCTATCTGGTACAAACGGGCCGTATCTCGCCGGAGCCGGTATTCGCGTCACTGCCCCTGTCGTTTCTCGTTTCGGCGCTCCTCTATATAAACGAGTTCCCCGACTACGAGGCGGATAGAAGCGCGGGCAAAAGAAACCTCGTAGTGAGGCTGGGGCTGAAAAGGGCGCGTCCGGGGTTCTGTTTACTCGTGGCGGGGGCGTACCTGAGCATCATACTCGGCGCCGTGCTCGGATATCTTCCCGCCCTCTGCCTTGCGGCCCTCGTCTCAGGCGTCTTCGCGTTGATATCCGTAAAAGGCTTTTTAAGGAATTACGACGGGGGAGCGAAACTCATACCTTCCATAAAATCAATAATACTCGCCCAGATCGGAACCGGGGCCCTTCTCATCGCCTCCAATATCCTGTAGTTTTTATCCGGGCAGGAACGTTAGACCCCTTCATTAACGCCCCGGCATTCCAACGGCTCGCCCTATGGGCCGCTCCTGCTTGACAACGCAAAATCCGGCGCCTATTATTTAAGTAGAGGAGAAAACAAACAGGCAAAGAGCAAGTTTATGTACGAAAGGAGGTAACGATTATGTCAATTGAAAAATGGAACCCTTTTAAGGAGATAGATTCCATGAGGAGAGAGATGGACAGGCTCTGGGACCAGGTATTTCCCACATCGAGGAGGTTTCTAAGGGAACTTCCCGTCAAGTCCCTCATGGAAAAGGAGACGGCCGTGCCGGCCATAGACATCGTTGAAAAGGCCGGAGAGGTGGAAGTGAGGGCCGAGATGCCCGGTGTGGACAAGGACGACATTGAAATCTCCCTTCAGGAGAACAGACTCACCATAACCGGGAAACTCCAGAAGGAAAAAGAGACGAAAGATGAGGACTACTATTACCGCGAGAGGAGCTACAACTCCATATCCAGGTCGATAGATATCCCCTACAAGGTAAACCCCGCGAAGATAAAGGCGGGGCTCAAAAACGGCATACTCACAGTGCACCTGCCCAAGGCCGCTGAGCTTCAGCCGAAGAAGATCAAGGTCGAGGTCTCATGAGGGCCGGGGGCGTTTCAAGGGGAAGTCAGGTATAAAGAAAAGGGGGCGTGAAATCGCGTCCCCCTTTTTTATTGCCGGTGTATCCGGCGCCTTTTCATAAAAAATTTTAAAATTATTACCGCTCAGGCGTCCGCCGGGGTCAACCCACGTTATCGTACTCCCTTACCCTGAAGGCTACTCCGAGCTCATCCTCGGCCACACGCCGGCAGGCCTCTATATCGAGACCGGGCACGGCCACGACAGAAGCCACGACCTTTGGGATATGTTTTTTCGCCTCCCGCAAAAAGTAGAGTATGGCCGGGTACGCCTTATCGCCGTAAGGCGTCTTAACGAGCCTCTGGTACGTTTCGGAATCAGGGGCGTTAAGGCTCACGGAGATGGTGTCTACGAACTTCAAGCCCGACAGGACATTTCCGCCGTGCGCGAGGTTGGCGAGCCCGTCGGTGTCTACCCTTATGCGGCAGCCCCGCTTTTTAAGGAAGAGGCCGACCTTCCTTACGAGGTCAAGGCGCAGGAGCGGCTCCCCGTAGCCGCAAAAGACCACCTCGTCATACTTTTCCGGCTCCGGCCCGACGGCCTTTATGACCTGTAAAAAATCCGGCTCCTCGGAAAGCCTCAGGTAGTGCCCCTTTACGGTATATGACTTGAACTTGGTGCAAAATGTGCAGCGGTTCGTGCACCTGTTTGTAATATTCAAATAAAGGGAGTTCCTTATGGGGTAGGCGATCCTTACATCCCTCTCCCCCCCACCGCCAATGCCGAATAACTCACCGGCGTTCTGTGTCGTTATCCGCGCCACGTCGCCGGGGCTCAAGCCCTTGAGTTCGGCGATCTTAAGGGCCGTATGGACCAGAAAGGCCGGCTCATTCCTCTTGCCCCTCTCCGGGACGGGGGCGAGATAGGGGCAGTCCGTCTCAAGGAGCATCTTCTCCACGGGGATTTTCTTTATTGCTTCTACGAGAGAAGTCGCCTTCGGGAATGTTACCACGCCGGTAAAGGAGAGATAGAAACCCATCTTGAGAGCCTTTGCGGCCATCTGAGGGGAGCCTGAAAAACAGTGAAATACCCCCCCCACATCCTCGGCGCCCTCTTCGCCGAGTATGGCAAGGGTCTCCCCTTCCGCCTCCCTCGAATGTATGATAAGGGGGAGGTTCAGTTCCCTGGCGAGGTTAATATGTCTTCTGAAGACCTTTTTCTGCGCCTCCTTCGGGGAGTTCTCGTAATGGTAATCGAGCCCTGTCTCACCGAGGCCCACTATCTTCGACTTCCCGTCAAACCTTTTATTAAGGGCGAGGTCCTTTATAAGGTCGAAGGGTTCATCGCTATCATTATCAAGGGCATCCTTTGCGTCGTGGGGATGTACGCCGAGGGCACCGTAGATGAACCCGTACTCCTCCAAGATCCTCTCGATGCCTGAAAACCCTTTCTCTCTATCCCAGCAGCCGACGGTTATTATCTCTTTAACCCCCGCCGCCGATGCCCTCTCTATAACAGCGTCCCTGTCAGAGTCGAACCTGGCGTCGTCCAAGTGGGCGTGGGTGTCTATCAATAAAAACTTTTCCATTTTTCCATTTATACATTAAAAAATTCTTTTAACCTGACGCGGGGCTACTCTACCCTCGGAAAGAGCGCCGCGCCCCTTCGCACCTTGAGTCCTGTAATATTTCTCCCGTTAATCTCCACTTCCCTGTCAAAAGAAGCCCCATCTATCTCCGAGTCTATGCCGAGTTGGCCCCATATATTTTGAGCCGACTCCGGCATGAAGGGAAAGAGATAGACGGCGAGTATCCTCAAACCCTCGGCCAGCGTGTAGAGTACCCTTGAGAGGTCATCATTATAGCCGCCGCCCTCCTTTGCCAATTTCCATGGCGCCGTCTTCTCAACATAGCCGTTCAACTCTCTCACCCTTAGCCAGACCTGGACGAGGGCCTTGTGAAAAGCAAGTTCTTCCATGCAATTATCCACGATATCGGGCAGGGTTTTAAACAAACTCCAAATCCCCTTCTCAAGGTCTCCATCCTCCCCGCCCGGCGGGATAATACCCCCCCTGTATTTTTCTATCATGGAGACTGAGCGGCTCAGGAGATTTCCGAGGTCGTTGGCGAGGTCGCTCGTAATCCTTCCCTCCAGGGCCTTTAATGAAAAATCGCCGTCCATGCCGAAAGGTACCTCGCGGAGAAGAAAATACCTGAACTGGTCCACTCCGTACTCTTCAATCGTCTTTACGGGGTCAACGACGTTTCCCTTTGATTTACTCATCTTCTCGCCGTTAACCGTCCACCAGCCGTGGGCGAATACTTTTTTGGGCGGTCTTAATCCCGCGGCCATGAGAAAGGCGGGCCAGTACACGGCGTGGAACCTCAATATGTCCTTGCCTATGACATGGACGTCGGCGGGCCACATTCCCATCTCATCGAGACCGCCGGGGTATCCCGCGGAGGCGAGGTAGTTGGTCAGGGCGTCGAACCATACGTACATGACGTGGGAGGGCTCTCCGGGCACGGGTATGCCCCATGAAAAGGTGGTCCTGCTTACGCTCAGATCCCTGAGCCCCTCTTTTATAAAACTCGTTATCTCATTTTTCCTCTTTTCCGGCCTGATGAACCCGGGGTTTTCCTCGATGTATTTAAGGAGCGGCCCCCCGTACTTTGAGAGCCTGAAGAAAAAACTCGGCTCCCTCAGTTTTTCCACAACTCTCCCGCAGTCAGGGCAGTGGCCCTCTACGAGCTGATTTTCAGTCAAAAAATTTTCGCAGGGCGTACAGTACCAGTCCTCGTACTCGCCGAGGTATATTTCCCCCTTCTCCCTCACCACCTCCCACAGCGCGGCCGCCGCCTCTTTATGCCTCTTCTCGGTGGTCCTTATAAAGTCGTCGTTGGATATATTGAGCTTTCCCCATAACTGCTTGAAACGCACCACTACTGAATCGGCGAACTCGATAGGCGTCTTGCCCGCCCCGGCCGCCGCCTTCTCCACCTTCTGGCCGTGCTCATCGGTGCCCGTAAGGAAGAGGACCTTAAAACCCTTGAGCCTCTTGAACCTGGCGAGCACGTCGGCGGCCACCGTGGTATAGGCGTGCCCTATATGGGGCACGTCATTTACGTAATATATGGGAGTCGTAATATAGAAGGTCTTTTTCATTCTACTCTTGATGCCCCGGAAGGGGGGCGTGAGTTAAATCTACCGGGCCTCAACCTTTACCTCCGGCCCGGCGCCCCGGCCGGCCGCGCCCCTTTGGGCCCGTTAAAGAAAAGACCCCTGAAGGCCGAAAATACAGGAGTCTTATAATTTCAGGCAACGAGACCGCCCGTCAGTGCTTTTTGCAACCGCCGCAGCCGTCGCCCCTGGCGCCCTTACCGCCGTTACCGCCTTTTCCACCGTTACCGCCGTTACCGCCTTTGCCGCCTTTGCCGCCTTTGCCGCCGTTACCGCCTTTGCCGCCGTAGCGGCTGTACTCGTAACCGAGACAACACATGAGCCTTCCGCATATGCCTGATATCTTGGCGGGGTTCAAGGCGAGGTTCTGCTCCTTGGCCATCTTTATGGTGACAGGCGCGAAATTTTTTAGAAAAGAGGCGCAGCAGAGTTCACGGCCGCAGGGGCCGATGCCCCCGAACATCTTCGCCTCGTCGCGCACCCCGATTTGCCGCATCTCTATCCTCGTGTGGAACCGCGAGGCGAGGTCCTTCACAAGCCTCCTGAAGTCCACCCTCGACTCCGATGTGAAGTAGAAGATGGCCTTGCTCGAATCGAAGAGATATTCCACATGGACGAGTTTCATGGCGAGTTTATACCGGGCTATCTTCTCCCTGCATACCCTGAAGGCCTCGTCCTCGCGATCCGAATTGAAGCCGAGCCTCTCCATATCGACTTCCTCGGCCTTGCGTATAACCCTGTTCAATTTGCGGGCCTTGCTCTTTTGCTCAATCTCCCTCGGATAATAGACGACACTGCCCATGCCGAGCCCTTTATCAACCTCGACTACGACATAATCCCCCGGGCGGAGCTTGAGTCCGTTACTGTCAAAATCATAAACCTTGGAGGCCTTTTTAAACCTCACGCCTACAACCTTTATCATCCAATAAACCTCTTTCTTTCCACAACAAAAAGACTAAATCAACGCGCCTTTTCCGGCGAGCCCCATAAGGAGCGCCTCCATGGCAAGGAGCTTGTTGGCGTAACGCGGCGGCGTCACATCGTAGCGTGCCTTCTCTATCATATCGAAAGAATCTGCGAGGGCCTTCGGGGCCGGCGCGGCTTTGATGAAACCCTCGAGGTCCGCGTTGACCATGAGTTCCCCCGCGCCTTCGCTAAAGACCATTACGTCCCTGCACCATAACTTTAAAAACTCGAGAACTTCCCCGAGGTCTCCCCTTGCCGACAGCTCACCGGCAAAGGCAAAGAGCCCCGCCGTATCGTCTCCGTCGAGGCCGCTTAGCCTCTCCACTATCTCCCTGCGCTTCTCAAAGACCCCGTCCTCTGAGTATTTGACGGCGGAAGCGATGCTCCCGGCGCTAAGGCGCGCTATTCTTCCGGCGTCATCGGGCGCGGCCATGTTGCTCTTCACCAAAAACTCCCTTACAAGCTCTTCGGGAAGGGGTCTGAAGATTATCCTCTGGCACCTTGAGATTATAGTGGACAGAAGCGAGCCCGGCTTTGACGAGATAAGGATTATGACCGAATCAGGCGGCGGCTCTTCAAGGGTCTTTAGAAGGGCGTTTGCCGCCCTTTGCTCCATCTTATCGGCCCCGTCGACTATTACGACCTTCTTGCCGCCTGTTGACTTGTACTTAATGGCGTCCTGAAGCTCCCTTACGCGCGCTATCCTTATAAGTCCGGCCACGGTCCTGACACCGTCCTTATCCTCGGGCCAGACCTCAATAAGGTTGGGGTGTGTGGCGCTTCGGACCAACCGGCAGTCTTCGCAAGCCCCGCATGGCGCGCCTGAACCGGCGCAGTTGAGCGCCCCGGCGAACTCCCGGGCGAGGCTCCTCTTGCCTATGCCTTCGGGCCCGGTGAAAAGATACGAATGGGCGACCCTCCCGGCGCTTATAGCCTTTTCGAGAATCTCCTTTTCCCTCGCGTGGCCTGTAATATCCTCAAAACTCATAGAGTCAAAAACCTATTTTCTCTATAATATCACAGATGTCCCTCTGTATAGAAAGTATTTCTTGAGCGCCGTCTATGACCTTGACACGGCGGGGCTCGCCGGCCGCTATCTTCAAGTACCCCTCTCTTACCCTTTTATGAAAGGCCATATCCTCTTTCTCAAAGCGGTCCTCCCTGGGCCCGGCCCCTTTGGAAATCCTCGACCATGCCCTTTCAAGCCCCACCTCCGGGTCCAAATCCAGGAGGAGTGTCAGGTCCGGGACAAGTCCTCCCGTGGCGAGGGTGTTCATGGATTTGACGGCCTCTATATCAAGCCCCCTGCCGTAACCCTGATAGGCAAGGGTGGAGTCGGTAAACCTGTCGCATATAACGACGCCGCCCTTTTCAAGGGCCGGCCTTATGAGCTTTTCCACGACCTCGACCCTGCATGCCTCATATAAAAAGAGCTCCGTAAGGTGCGCCATACCCGCGCCTCCGTCGCCCAGGAGTATGGCCCTTACCTTCTCTCCCGCGGGCGTGCCCCCGGGTTCCCTCAGGGCCAGAACATCCACCCCCCTCTTCTTGAAAAATTCCTTCATGAGCCCCATCTGGGTGCTCTTGCCGGAACCTTCTATTCCCTCAAGCGTTACAAAGGGCACGCCTGCCTCCTTTTCAAAAAAACTTTATAAAGCTCCACTGACATACGTGTGCGGCTTTTGCGGCGGTGAGACTAAAATATTACAGAAATATGCGGTGTCAGGCAAGGTTTTATAACCATGTTACGGGAGCCAACGGCGGATTAAACCGAAAAACCTCGAAAATTTTTTATATAAATAACATGAGGCCTTATGAAAATTCCCTTTGACATAGTGTAAAACATGAAATATCATTATATATGTATTTAAAAATTAAAAGGAAACGAGACTTCAGGGAGACTCATGACCGTTATCATCCCCATTTTAATAGTGTCAGGCATTTTCGCCTCCTGCTCGCTCTGGCTCTTTTTCGGGCTCCCCGGCCTTATAGCTCTAACGTATAGTCTGTCCGGGTTCTGCCACAGCCTCTTCGTCAAATGCGTCAACAACGTGCAGGCAATAATGGCCGGCTTTTTCTGGCTCGGATCGGCCCTTATCCTTACCGGCTTTATCTACGCGTCGGTGAGGGCGGTATACACCCTGGTGAGGACGCGCCGCGCCATAAAGAGACTTCCCCTTAAAGACAGAGAAAAACCCCTTGTGCTCATCGACGACGCGGGGTTAAAGACGGCCTTTACCCATGGATTTTTCAGACCGAGGATATACATATCAAAGGGCCTTTTGCGAGGCCTTGACGCGGCTGAGCTCAAAGGCGTCTTTCTCCACGAGCTCCACCACAAGAGACGCCGCGACCCCTTGAGGTTCTTCCTTACCGCCATAGCGACGGACTTCTTTTTCTTCATCCCCGCCTTTAAATACCTTGAGAGGCGGATACGGCTTAAGAGAGAACATAACGCCGACAGGGCGGGCGCCGACTTCATGAAAGAGCCTGTAAGCCTCGCCCACGCGCTTTTAAAGGTGGCCCGTTACAACAGTCCCATGGCCCCCGTATCCTTCAACAGGGATATAAGCATGATAGAGGCGCGGATCAAGGGGCTTATTGGAGGAGGGAAGGCGACCCTCCCCTTACCCGGACTCAAGACTATCGTGACAAGTATTATTATATTCTCCTTTTTTCTCCTCTCCCTTGCGGCCCCCCTTAAGGCCGGTGCCCTCTCCATAGAGAGCTGCACGAAAAAACACTGCTCCCGTCACGTCGAAAAGGCTACGACCTCCTGCCGGACCCATTGCAAGACCTCAAGGCGCTGGAGTTTCCATGAGGAAAAACCCGCCGGTGTAGAAGCAACTCCGCTGGACTCAAAAATTTCAACAAAACTTGACAAATTTTCTTAAATCGTTATAATGAGTGAGCCTACACAGTATTAAAGCTGCTGACTTTTCCTGAGAAAAAGTTTTCCCTGAACACACACCGATAGTTTACATAACACCTCCGAGAGATTCAGGCTTTAGAAAGACATCCCGAACAACCCATCATAAACAAAAGACTGCGCTACGTAAAAACGGTGTCGCCTTGCCTGAAAGTATTGGCAACAATGGAAAGCTACGCGATAACGGCTGCTAAAAGTCACTCGCTATCAAGACACGCCTGTGTTTTTGACCTTATACATAAACTTTTATTAAAAGCATAAGTACCGGAAACGAGACTATTCCAGCATTTTATTTAAGGAGGCCAGGTGTATGGCAGAGAAAAGATCCAAAAACAAGATACTCGTAGTGGACGATGAAGAGAGCGTGGGTATCGGCCTTAGCGAGATACTTAAAGACGAAGGGTATGACGCCACCTATGTTGTGGACGGCAATCAGGCCGTGGACGCCTTCAAGCAGCACCCCTACGGCCTTGTCTTCATGGACATCATAATGCCCGGCATGAACGGACTCGATACGTATAGAGAAATAAAAAAGGTCAGCCCCGAAGCAAAGGTGATACTCTTTACGGGATACTTCAGGGACGCCGAGGACGTAATACTGCAGGCCGTAAAGGAAGGCATGATAGACGAATTCATCAGAAAACCCTATTTCGCCGACGAGATAATCAGGTCCGCTAAAAAATACTGCATGTAAAAGATTCCAAATAACATTGCCTGGAACAAGCCGGCTTCCCGGCGACAAAAACCCAAGCCGGGGCTGAAGGCCGTCGGCCCGGCCATCCCATTACCCCGTCCAGCGGGTGAATAACATTTTTTCCCTCCTCAGGCTGTGATATACTACCCCATAAGCCCGCGTTGCCGCATGGAAAAGTATTTCCGTAAAAACCCATAGCCCCCGGAAGGACCGTGAAGTCGAGGAGCGTTTTATGCCGGGAATCACAAAGTCCAACGAAGGCGGTATAAGATTTGGGACGGCGGTGGTCCTCGTTATCGCCGCTCTCTTCCTTATATTTATCCTTCAGAATTCCGCCATAGTGGATATCTACCTCCTCGTCTGGAAGATAACCGTTTCGAGGTCCGTTCTTCTTATCGGCTCTCTCCTGACGGGTTTTGTCATAGGTCTTTTGACGTGTCTGGAAATTCTAAAAAGAAGGTCCAACAGGTGAGAAATATTTCTCATCCCTTTTTTCGAGGCCGTCCCTGCGTAACGTATGAATGAAAGCGTAAAAAAACCCGCCCGGATTTTTTCAAAAAAATGGTTCTGGTACATCTCAGGCGCCGCCGCCGTCGCCGCCGTCATACTCATCCTCCTGCCCTACGGCGTGAAATACGCCGTTAAACGCGTTCTCACCGATATGGGGACCGAGGCCCGTATCGAGGACGTGGACTTCAACCCCTTCACAGGAGCGGTTTCAATATATAATCTGGAATCAAAAAAAGGCGGCAGGGTCGTACTCAGCATGGAGGAGGCCACGGCGAGGTTCTCATGGCTGCAGCTTTTTCACAAAAGACTCCATCTCAGAGAGGCGGCCGTAAAGGGCGCTTTAATAAAGGTGGATGAACTCGCTGGAGAAGGGGGCGGGGGGCTACGCATCGGGGGTGTGCCGCTGCACTCAACGCGGCCGGGAAAGTCCACTGAAGGGGAGGAGGCGCGCTCCTTATGGGGCTTCGACCTCGAACGGTTCACCTTCACAGAGGGGCGGATTATTTTTAGCGGCAGGGCAGGCCGCCCCCCGGCCACCCTTACCATAAAGAAGGCCGTGGCCGGTGGGATTAAAAACAATAAAAATGAAAGGGCTTATACCGTTGAGATTGATGGTCTCTTAAACGACGGTGCCGTTAACCTCAAAGCCGATGTGACCCCCTTTTCCCCCACACCCGCGCTTTCAGGCACTCTCATCGTCAAAGGACTTTCCATCGCTCCCTTTAACCCCCTTTTCGAGCCGGCCTTGAAGGTCCGGGGCGGCAGTCTCGATACGGACTCGAGGGTAGAGGTCCTCTTTAAAAAACCCTCTATGCTGAAGTACGACGGCGCCTTAACGCTAAAAAAACTCCGGGCCGCCGCCTCCAACGCGGACATATCAAGCAGGGAGTTTTCGTGGAAGGGGAGCGTGGATATCTCCCTCAAGGCGGGCTCAGCCGGCATTTCCGCCCTGAGAGGTGGTGCCGCGCTGAGGGGGTTAAGGATCGACGCGCCCTCTGAAAAGATAACGCTCCTTGAACTTCAAAAGGCGGAATTTAAAGATATCGGACAACTGAAAGAGAGGGCGGCCGTAAAAGAGATACGGGGCCTGGGCCTTAAAATAGGAATACCTTTTAAAGAGAAGGGCGCCGGGGGCGGAGACGGCAAAACCCCCCTTGTCAGTATTCCGGAAATTAACGCCCGGGGGGTAAAGATAAAGGGGCTAAAGGATATTTCCATATCAAGCGCGGCCGTTAAAAAGGCCCTCTTCCTTTTCAGGCGTAATTCCGCCGGAAGATGGTATATGGTGGAGGAGCTGCTGGGAGGAAAACATACGGGCATGGGATTTTCCATCGCGCTCGTGTCAATGGGGCATAAGAGCGCCGTCAGGCTCGTTGACGAAAAGGTCTCTCCGAGCTATGAACTGACTCTTAATATCGAAGAGGCTCAGATAAGGAATATAGACTCCAAAAAACCCGGACTTAAAAGCGCCTTTACCCTTTCAGGCGGCTTGGCCAGGTACACGAAGGTTTCTCTTTCCGGCGCCGCGCGGCCTTTCGCGAAAAAGTTTTTTCTTGAATACAGGGGCGGCATCGAAAACTTTGACCTCCCGCCCCTGACCCCTTACGCGTCGGAAATTCTTGGATATAAACTCACGAGCGGACACATGGACGCTGAAATAAACGGAAAAATTGAGGCCGGCGGGATAAACGGTACAAACGATCTTCTCCTTAAAAACCTCACCGTCTCGCCCTCAGGAAGCGGCGCCGTGGAAAATGTCATGAAAGAGCTCTCCATGCCACTTGACGCCTTCCTGTCGCTTCTACGGGACGGGGATAACAACATACATATAAAGGTGCCTGTAAGCGGCGACGCGGCCGCCCCGGAGTTCAGTTTCAAGGACGCCATAAACAGGGCCGTCTTAAGGGGCATCAGGAAATCAGGCATAAGCTATCTCAAATACTACTTCCAGCCCTACGGGTCTTTTATAACCATAGGGGAGTACGCCCTCAAGGCGGCCGGGGCGGTCGCAAGGATAAGGCTTGACCCTGTCTTTTTTCCACCTGGAGGTATTTTGATTGCAGAGAGCCAGACCGGCTACCTTGACCGTGTAGCGGGCCTCATGAAGGAGCGTCCCGGGATAGTGATTAAAATATGCGGCATAGCCGTAAGAGACGAGGCCGCCGCAAACGGCGGTGAGGGCAAAGCCGCGGATGAAGCGCTATCGGCTCTCGCCTCCATAAGGGCCGGGCTGGTCAAGGACTACCTTGTAGAGAAACACGCCATAGACCCCGGACGCCTATTTTTATGCAACCCCGAGATTGAAGGGGAGAAGGGCTCTAAGCCGAGGGTGGAGCTTTTGATATAAATCCTCCCGCCCGATGACCATCGGCGGGCCAGAGCCTCCGTTCCAGTTCCTTTAAAAGGCCGGCGAGGCTGGCCGGCCTCTCCGCCGAGATAGCCACGGCGTCGAACCTCCTGGAGAGATTCTTTACGACTGCGCGCGGGAGGAGATCTATCTTATTAAAGACAAGTATCCGGGGTATATCGGAAAGGCCTATTTCGCCGAGGAGCCTCTCCACCGTCTCCATCCGTTTTTCAAAATGGGGGTTGGAGATGTCCACAAGGTGAATAAGGAGGTCCGCGTCCCCCATCTCCTCGAGGGTCGCCTTAAAGGCCTTGAGGAGGTCGGCGGGCAGGTCCCTTATAAACCCCACGGTATCGGTAATAACGGCGTCCCTCTCTCTGGGAAACCTCAACCTCCTTGTGGCCGTGTCGAGGGTGGCGAAGAGTTTGTCCTCAACGGGGGTAGCGCTCTTTGTAAGGGCGTTCAGGAGGGTCGACTTTCCGGCGTTCGTGTAGCCGGCGATGGAGATTATGGGTATGCCGCTCCTCGCCCTCTTTCTCCTCCTCTCGAACCTGCCCCGGCTTAAATTCTTTAACTCCTTTTCAAGATGGGTTATCCTTTTCTGCACCTTGCGCCTATCCACTTCGAGCTTTGATTCCCCGGGGCCCCTTCCGCCTATGCCGCCCATGAGCCTTGAGAGCGCCGTGCCCTTGCCGGTGAGTTTGGGCAAAAGGTATTTTAATTGCGCCAGTTCCACCTGCACCTTTCCGTCCCTCGAATGGGCCCTCCTCGCGAATATGTCGAGTATCAACTGCGTCCTGTCTATAACCTTGAGTTCGGTTATATCCCCCAGTTCCCTCACCTGCGTCGGCGTGAGTTCCTGGTCGAAGATAAGCATCGTCGCCTCTTTGCCGAGGGCCGTTATTATAAGCTCCTTTATCTTGCCGGTGCCCATAAGGTATCTGGGGTTTAACTTCGCGGGCCTCTGGGACAGCGTGTCGAGGACGATGACGCCGCCCGTTACGGCGAGCTCGGTTAACTCGTCAAGGGAGTCGGCCTGCTCGTCCCTCGGCCTCGTCGAAACGCTTACAAGTATCGCCCTCTCCCTTAAGTCCGAAACGTCCCTCGCCGCGGCCCTGCCCAACTCCTCCTCAAGGGCCGCGATAAAGGCGTCAAAATCAATCTGAAAGAGGTGGAAGGGGACGGGTCTGTCCACACTGTAGACCTCGGCTCCGGGGCCGGCCGGCAGGAGGTGGGCGTTGAAGATATCAGCGGGAAGGCCGTCGGAGCTCACTCCAATGGCGGATATGTAGTCGAGCCTCATGAGGGCGAGGTCGGTGAGGTCGTCCTTGGAGAGGGGCTCGTTTTTAAGGTGTGTGTGGATGAGCCTTACGCCGCGTAGCCGCCTCCTTCCGAGGGGATAGTCCGTAAGCGCCGGGATAAATATTTCCTTTTCATCGCCCACTATTACCATGGCGACGGCGCCTCTCCGGTCAACGAGTATCCCTATCTGCCGTTTTATTTCCCTCGAAATCTCCGTCAGATACCTCGCCAGTTCCGATGTTATCAGTTGGCCCGAGGGTATCCGGCGGTTATAGATCTTTTCTATTCTTTTAACCTGGCCCGCTTTAAGGCCGGTGAGATTTCCTTTTATATGTGGTATAAATATACCTCCCTTTAAAAGATTGGAAAAATTATATCACAGCCCCGGAGAAAGAAAAACCCCGGTCAGGCTCAATTTTTTTAATACGAAACCTTTATGGAGGTTTTTATGGCAACGAAAAAAATACTTGTAAAGGGCGGATGGAAAAAAACAGGGGCCGAGATCAAGGTCCTGAGCCCCTATGACAACAGCCTCGTCGGCTCTGTCTATCTCGCGGGGGCGGAGGAACTGGAAGAGGCGGTATCAAGCGCGCTGGAGGTCTTCGGGAAGTTAAAAGAGATGGCCTCCCATAAAAAGGCTGAAATCCTCGAAGGGGTAGCCGGTGGGATAGCCGGGCGGGCCAAAGAGTTGGCGAAAACAATCGCCCTTGAGGCGGGCAAACCCATAAAGGACGCGCGAAGAGAGGTTGAAAGGGCGGAAAATACCTTCAAGCTCGCCGCTGAAGAGGCTGAAAGGATGGGCGGCGAGGTACTCCCCCTCGATATAACCGCCGCCTCAGAGGGCAGAACGGGCGTCATAAGAAGGTTCCCCGTAGGCCCCGTTCTCGGCATCACCCCCTTTAACTTCCCCTTGAATCTCGTCGCCCACAAGATAGCCCCGGCCATGGCCTCTGGTTGTCCCATAATACTAAAACCGGCGCCGAAGACGCCGCTCACAGCACTCCTTCTCGGCGAGATAATCTCTGAGGCCGGTTGTCCGGCAGGCGCGGTAAATATAGTCCCGGCCTCCGTAGAAGACATTCAAAAACTAATCGAGGACGACAGGATAAAAAATATCTCCTTTACGGGAAGCGCGGAGGTGGGCTGGGCCCTTAAAGCACAAGCGGGACGAAAGAGGGTGACCCTTGAGCTCGGCGGCAACGCCGGCGCCGTAGTCTGCCGCGACGCCGACATTGAATACGCGGCAAAGAGGTGCGCCGCCGGCGCCTTCTCATACGCCGGCCAGATCTGCATATCGGTTCAGAGGATATACGTTCAGAAAGAGATCTTCGAGCGCTTCAAGAGGTTTTTTCTTGAGGAATGCGCGAAACTGAAACTCGGCGACCCGCTCGACGAAAAGACGGACGTGGGCCCCATGATAGACGCCGCCTCCCTTGAGAGGACGGAAGGGTGGGTTGAAGAGGCGGTCAGTCAGGGGGCGAAGGTCCTTACAGGCGGAAGACGCGAGAAAAGCTTTTTCGAGCCCACCGTCCTTACGGGCACAAGGCCCTCGATGAAGGTCTGCGGCTCGGAGCTCTTCGCCCCCGTTGTGACTCTCGACCCCTTCGACGGCTTTAAAGAAGCCGTACTCGAATTGAACAGCGGGCTTTACGGCCTTCAGGCCGGTATATTCACAAATGACATAAATAGGGCCTTTTACGCATACAACACACTCGACGTGGGAGGCGTTATTATAAACGACGCCCCCACCTTCAGGACGGACAATATGCCCTACGGCGGGGTAAAGATGAGCGGACTCGGCAGGGAAGGCGTGAGGTACGCCATCGAGGAGATGACGGAGATCAAGATACTCGTATTAAAGACCGGGGGGGCGTGACTTTTTTACGCTCTAAACTTAAGGTACACTAAGGCCGCCTGGCCTCCCTGCACGGGCGAGGTTTTTCCTGAACTCCCCGTTGGAGGGGTCAATACGAACCGCCTCCTCAAAGGCCCGAGCCGCGTCCTCATCCCTTCCCATCGTCAAAAAGGTCTCGCCCAGATCATTGTAAGCCTCGGCGAAGTCCGGGTTTATCCTTATGGCCACGGTGAACTCCTCGACGGCCTGACGGCTCCTGCCAAGCTTCGCGTAGGCGGTGCCAAGGACCCTGTGCCCGTCGGCGAAGCCGGGGCTCAGCTCAAGGGCTTTATTCACGTATCCGAGCGCCTCTTCGGGTCTATCGAGGATAACGAGGACCTCGGCGATGTTACTGAGGGCCTCGGCGTTATCCGGGTTCAGCTCCGCGGCCCGCCTGTAATTCTTCATGGCCTCCGCATATCTCTTACGGTGGAAGAGGGCCACGCCGAGGTTATTATATGCGCCCGGGGAATCTCTATTCAACTCAATGGCCCTTCTGAGGCTCTTTATGGCCTCATCGACCTCGCCTCTTTCTGTCTGCGCAAAACCGAGGTTATTGTAAGCTCCGGCGCTGCCCGGTGATTTGATTACGGCGTCTGACCAGAGGCTGTAGTCATTTCTCCAGACCCTGCTCCTCTCCACCGAAGCAATGGAATAAATGATTAAAAGGCCGGCCGCCGTGGCCGTCACGGCGATGGTTGTTTTCCGGCTCTTTTCACCCCGGAGGTCTCCTCCCTTAACAGCCCTTGAGAGAATCCTTAAAGCCGCCACTCCGAGAATAACTCCGAACCCGGCTGTGGAGAGATAGAGGTAACGGTCGGCGAACCCTCCCACGGAGACGGCCGGTATGTATAGCACGGGAAGCAGAGGCACAAATATCCAGCAGAGAAAAAGAAAGACCCTCGTCTTTTTCCTCAAGAGGAAAAGAACCGCGATGATAGCTGAAGCCGTCAGAAGACCCACTATTACCCCCGGCTCCGTGATGGAATGCGCGATATCATAGGAGTATACGGCGCTCAGGTTCACCGGCAGGAGGAGTTTACCCGTATATCTCGCGATGAGTGGAAAGACGTTTATTACGGCGTCGTACCTGGTAAGCTCTACCTGTTTCATCTGCATCACTCCCCCCAGAGCGTATGTCCTCAGGAGCATGTATAGAGAAGCCGTCAGGAAGTACGGAAGCATTA